>NZ_CM007717.1:900000-1157571 GCF_002019855.1 Streptomyces antibioticus
ACGTCGTGGGACTCCAGCCAGGCCAGGGCCCTGCGTCCGGCCCGCTCGCTGCCGGTGGAGTTGAGCAGCGCGGACCCGGCGTGCGCGAGGGTGACCCGGGCGTCGGGTCTGGCCAGCCGTATCTCGGCGCCGAGTTCGACCCCGGAGGGTCCGCCGCCGACGACGAGGACGTGCTCGGCGGTGGCGACCTTGCGCTGATGCGAGGCGAACGACTTCATCGCCTCCGCGGTGGTCGCGCCGCTGAACCGGGCCGGTTCGGGGTAGTCGGCGCCGGTGGCGATCACCACGACGTCGTACGGCAGTTGCTCCCCCGTCGCCAGCACGACCTGGCGCCGCTCGGTGTCGATGCGCAGCGCCTTGCCCACGACGACACGGCCGTTGCGCAGGAGCCGGTCGTAGGGGATGAAGGGGGTCGCCGACCATTCGGGGCGCACCCCGGCCCGCAGGGCGGCGACCCGGTGGAAGAAGACGTCCTTGCGGTCCACGACGGTGACCCGCGCGGCCGCGTCCAGCCGCCTGGCCAGCCTCACCCCCGCGTATCCGCCGCCGATCACCACTACTTCGCCGTCGCGCACGCACGTCTCCTGCCGGCCTCGGGATGGGTGGCGACGAGCGTAGCGATTGAAGTTTGAAGTGCGCAGGGGTTGGTGTGGGAATTCTGTGAAGTGCCGTACGGAATATGGCCGTTCGGCCGGTCAGGACACGACACCACCGACGCTGGCGACCCACACACGCAGGGGCGGAAGACCGGGGCCGTCGCCGTCCAGGAAGCCCGCGACGATCGGCTCCAGCTCGCGCGTCGGCACGTGGTTGCTCCGGAACGGCAGCTCCTGAGCCGTCACCGACCCCACGCAACAACGGAGTTGACCGGCTTGCTCGTCATGCCACACGTAGAAGGTGGCCGCCCCCGTGAAGCCCAGCGCACGGATCCGGATCCGCAGGGCCGCCGCGACGCCCTCAAGTGCGGTCACCACCTCGGACACGGTCAGCGACCGCCGCTCCTCGTCGCCCGTGCCCAGCCACCAGGTGTTGGTGTCCAGCTCCGCCTGGTGATCGGAGGGGTCCAACAGCATGGGTTCCTGGGCGACTTCGGCGATCCACGTCAACAGCACGCCCGTAGTGTCGCAGCGGGAACTGATCCAGTGCCCACTCTCCTGCGCTTTGTTCTCAGACTTCAGTCTCGGTGGTCTCGAACCAGGCGGGTTCGTCGGACAGGGCCTGCTTGATCCGGAACACCTGGCGTTCCCGCATGGGCGGCAGGGCGTCCACGGAGAACCAGCCGACCTCGACCGACTCGTCGTCGTTGACGCGCGCCTCTCCGCCGACGGCCCGGCAGCGGAACGTGACGTCCATGAACTGGCACTGGTCACCGTTGGGGTACTCGACGCGCCTGCCCGACCGGATCAGCGCGATGCGCTCGGGGACGCAGCGCACGCCGGTCTCCTCGTACACCTCCCGCACGGCACAGTCCGCGGGCTGCTCACCGGGATCGGGGATCCCCGAGATCACACACCACTCGAGATTGTCGGCCCGCTTCCCCAGCAACACCCGCCCCGCCCCGTCGACCACAACGGCACTCACACCAGGCAGCCACAACAACTGATGACCGGCGGAGGCCCGAATCTCGGTGATGAACTCAGGAGTAGGCATACACCGACCCTAACGGTCCACTCCGGGTTCACCGGAAGGCGCACATGGGGGGAGGAGGGGGCACGGCGAGGGCAAGGCGCCTGGTGGGCGGGGCGGGCGCGCTGCTCGCTCTCTCCCCGGCCATGTACCGAGCGGCGCCCGACAAGCCGCGCATTGGGACGCGGCGGAGTGCCGGACCGTCCCCCCCCCGGCGCGACGCCGACAGGGGCGGACCGCTCCGACGCATGGCGGTCCTCCTACGGCAAGCAACTTGCGGTGGCGGCCGAACGGCCAGATGGCGAACAGCGTCGGACAGCGGACGGTGCACCGAGCTGCGCGCCCACGTGCGCCGCGGAGCGGAATGGAGCGCCCGCACCCGGCACGGCAGGCCGGGCGGCAGAGCCTTGGGCAGGTGCCAGGCTGGTTGAGCAGGAGCGGAATGCGCCCCGTCCGGGCACCAGCCCGCTAGCCTCACGGACCCGGCATCACCCCCGGCCCAGGCCCCATGTCCTGGAACTTGGAGGGCGTTGGCTAGGGCCGCAGCCGGAGACCTGAAGCCGGGGGCCGTGGCCGCAAGCCACGGACCGGCCGGGAAGCCGGGAAGCCGGGAGGCGTCACCAGGGCGATGCACGTCGGGAGCAGGCCACCGCCGTGATCAATCAGCGCATGCCCCCTCCCGCCAAGACCTCAACAGGCAAGGGTGCCGACGGCCAGCGACCAGGCGCCGCAGGCCGTGGGCCGGGCTGCAGTCGGCGGTCGGCACCCGGCGAGGCGGCTACTGCACCGCCGCCCCCCGACGTCCCCGCACCGCCCCCGCGACCGCCCAGCCCAGACCTCCCGCCGCCACGGCCAGCAGCGCGATCTCCGGCAGAACCCCAAGCCTCGTCGCCGGTGTCTCCGTCGAGCGGAGCGGGATCTTCTGGACCAGGGAGTCGGCCACGAACATGCCGGTCTTCTGGGTGATCCGGCCGTCCGGCATGATGATCGCGCTGACGCCGCTGGTCACCGGGACGGTCACCGTGCGGCTGTGTTCGACCGCGCGGACCCGGGACATGGCGAGCTGCTGGTAGGTCATCTCGCTGCGGTCGAAGGTCGCGTTGTTGCTGGGGACGGAGATGAGCTGGGCGCCGTCGGTGACCTCGGAGCGCACGGCCCAGTCGAACGCGGCCTCGTAGCAGGTGACGAGGCCGACCTTCGCACCGTCCATGGTGAAGACACCCGGCTTCGTGCCCCGGCTGAAGTCCTGGCGGACCATCGACGTCCACTCGCTGTTGATCGCGCCGATCAGCGACCGCAGCGGCAGGTACTCGCCGAACGGCTGGATCTGCCGCTTGTCGTACGTCTGGGTGGGGCCCTTCACCGGGTCCCACAGGATCTGCTCGTTGTAGAGCTTGCCGTCCCGTTCGACGACGCCGCCGACCGAGATGGGCGCGCCGATCGCCTTGGCCGCCTTGTCGATGACCTCGGCCGCGTCGGCGTAGGCGAAGGGGTCGATGTCGGAGGAGTTCTCCGGCCACAGCACGAAGTCGGGCCGAGCCACCTTCCCGGCCTTGACCTCGGCGGCCAGCCGCTCCGTCTCGCGCGCGTGGTAGTCGAGAACGGCGCGGCGCTGGGAGTTGAAGTCCAGGCCGAGCCGGGGCACGTTGCCCTGGATGACAGCGACCGTGGCGGTGCCGTCCTCCGCAGTGTCGCTCACCAGGGTGCGCGCGGCGAGAGCGCCCGCGAACGGGAGGGCCAGGCTGAGCAGCGCGACGACCGCGGCCGGCCGCCGGATCTCACCGGTGCGCCGCCGCTCCACGCCGAGCCGGATCAGCTCGCCGAGGCCGAAGCCGCCGAGGACGACCGCGAAGCCCAGGACGGGCGTGCCGCCCACCGCGGCGAGCGGCAGGAACACCCCGTCCGCCTGGCCGAAGGCGATCTTGCCCCAGGGGAAGCCGTTGAACGGGGCACGCGCGCGTGCCGCCTCGCCGGCGATCCAGAGGGCGGCCGCCCACACGGGCCAGCCGGGCAGCTTCGACACCGCGGCGATCCCGACGCCGACCAGGGCGACGAAGACCGCCTCGATCGCCACCAGGGCGAGCCAGGGGCCGGGGCCGACCTCGACGCCCGTCCACACCAGCAGCGGCAGCAGGAAGCCGAGCCCGAAGAGATAGCCGAGTCCGAGGGCCGCCTTCCAGCTTCGGCCGCGCAGGACCCAGCCGAAGCCCGCGAAGGCCGGCAGGGCCAGCCACCACAGGGTGCGCGGCGGGAAGCTGACGTAGAGCAGCACTCCGAAGAGCGCCGCTGCGGCGGCCGGGAGGAGGCGGCGCAGGAGCCTGGCGCCGCGCGACACCGGCGCGGCCTGGGGCTCCAGCCGGTCCGGCCGGTCCACGGAAGTTGCGGTGACGGTCACTCGGGGAGTGTACGGCGGGTCGCCGCCGGGCCGACAGCACGGTCCGCACCGTGACCACGCCCGCCCGGAGCGCGATCCGACGCGTCCCCAAACCGCCCATCAGCCGTTACGGTGTGCCTGGACCTCTCTCGCACACGCGTCCGGGGTCCGCCGACAGGCGGCAGTCCAGGCCGGGGGCGATCGGGTTCGGGGGGACGGTGGGGTCCACGGGTTCCACGAGAACGGTGCCGGTGCCCGGCGCGGGCGCCGACGGAGAGAGACGCAGCGTCTCCGACGCGGCGGGCGTCGCGGTGCTCGGCGCCTGCGCCGCCTGGTCGCTGGTCACCGCGGCCGTGCACGACGGACGCCCCGAGGGTGTGCTGCTCGCGGTGCTGGCCGTGACCGCCGGGTACGCCGCCGGACGGATCCTCGGCGTCCTGCTGCCGGTCGCCACCCCGGCCGCCGCCGCGCTGGGCGGGGTGGCGATGACCGTCGCGCTGCCCCGGCTCTCCCCCGGCCCCGAGTTCGCCTCCCCGCTGGGACACGCGGGCGCCACGGCGGCGGTGCTCACCCTGTCGGCCGGCGCCGCGTGCTGCGCCGCCTGGGCCACGCCCGTCCCCGCGCTACGGCATCTGCTGCGCCTGCTGGCCGCGGGGATCGTGTTCTGGGCGGCCGCCCGGGGCGCGACCACCGCCGTCGTCCTGTGCGGTGCCGTCCTGCTGTGCTCGGTGGCCGTGGGCCAGGCCCGGCGCCGCGGCCCCGTCCTCGTGGGCCTCGCCCTGTCGGCGGCGCTCGTGACGGGCCTGACCTGGGCGGTCGCCGGGAGGGTCCTGCCCGCGGGGCTCACCGGGGCGCTGGAGGACGAGCTGACTGCGCGCCGGGTCGACCTGTGGCGCGACGCGCTGACCCTGGCGCACGGGGACGCGGGCGTGGGCGTGGGTCCGGGCCGTTTCGGGGAGCTGAGCGCGACGGCGGCGCAGTCCCCGCTGTCCGACGGCAAGCCGCACTCGGCGCCGCTCCAGTTGGCGGCGGAGCAGGGTGTCGTCGGGGTGCTGCTGCTCGCGGCGGCCTTCTGCTGGGTGCTGTTCGCGCTCTGGCGGGCGCCGCGCCCCACGCCGGTCGTCCTCACCACGGCCGCCACGCTCACCGCGCTCGCGGCACTGGCCGCGGTCGGCAACGCGCTGAGCTTCACCACGGTGTCGGTCGGCGCGGGTCTCCTGGCGGGCCTGGCGACGGCCCGCCCCCTCACCGCCGTACCGCCACCCGTGTCACCACCGGTCCCCGCCCCGCGCATCCCGTAGGGGTCAGCGCGCGGCCCCCGGTGACGTCTCCGTGCCGGTCCCCGTGCCCGTCCCGGTCCGCAGCCTCGCCTTGATGGCGACCACGGCGGCCTCCGCGTCGTCCACGGTGATCGTGAAGGTGTGCCCGTCCCACAGGCGCAGGACCACGCCCTCGCCGCGCCGTACGACGACGGCGGTGCCCTTCTCCGGGCGCCAGCGGTAGCCCCAGCCGCCCCAGTGACGCGGGGTGACGAGCGGTTCGAACTCGGCGCCGGCGACATGGGACAGCGGGATACGGCGGCGCGGGAGTCCGATGTGGCCGCAGCGCACCTCGACGGACTCCTTGTCGAGTCTGAGGTCGACATGGACGAAGGCGAGGGTGCCGAAGAGGACCAGGAGCCCGGCGGCGATGCAGCCGACGACGGACATGACGAGCGGGGCGCTGCCGGACGTCCAGGCGGAGTCGACGGCCAGCAGGATCCCGAGTGCCACACACGCGGCACCGACCAGCGCGAGCGCCCACTGGAGCCGGTTGGTGGCGCGGCCGGTCCAGACATCGGGGTGCGGGGTGTCCCCGCCGTGGGGGTGGTCCCTCATGTTTATGAGATTACTCAGGTTTCGCTGCGCGGGTAGCGCGTCGCACAGGGTCACTGGGCCGGCCGGGGGTGCGGACGGCCGGATCCCGTCACGCTCGGCCCCGCCCGGTCACTGGGCCTGGGTGACCGCCTGGAGCAGCCGGCCCTCGGCGTACGTCAGCGCGGCCGCCGGCAGGGCGGACTCCCGGCCGTTGAGCAGCACCGTCACGCTGCCGACGGCGGGCGCCTCGGGCGCGGGGTGCGAGCCGATGCGGCGCAGCGCCTGCGCGGCCACGGCGCCGGCCGAGCCGTGCAGCACGAGCGGCGGCCGGCCGGGGTGGTGGAGGGCGGCGCGGATGCGGTCGGCGACGAGTTCGTAGTGGGTGCAGCCCAGGACGACGGTCGTGACGTCGTCGGGGGTGAGGGCGGCGGCCGCGGCGACGGCACCGGCGATCGCCGGCTCGTCCGCGTGTTCGACGGCCTCGGCCAGGCCCCAGCAGGGCACCTCGGTGACGTCGACTCCGGCGGCGAAGTCGTCGATGAGTCCGCGCTGGTAGGGGCTGCCGGTGGTGGCGGGGGTCGCCCAGATGGCGACGGGTCCGCCGCCGGCCGCGGCCGGTTTGATCGCGGGGACGGTGCCGATCACGGGAACGTCCGGTTCCAGGTGGGTCCGCAGGGCGGGCAGCGCGTGCACGGTCGCGGTGTTGCAGCCGACGATCAGGGCGTCCGGCCGGTACGCGGCGGCGGCCTCGGCAACGGCCAGGGCGCGGCCGGTGAGGTCCTCGGGGGTGCGCGGGCCCCAGGGCATGCCCTCGGGGTCGAGGGAGAGCACGAGATCGGCGTCGGGCCGCAGACGCCGTACCGCGGCGGTGGCCGCCAGCAGCCCGATTCCGGAGTCCATGAGCGCGATCTTCACCCGGCCACCATAGACGATGTGGCCCTGCCGCCCGCCGGGGTGGGGCAGACTGCGCGGGGTGAGCGCCCTCGTGTGGATCTCCGCCGCGTCGCTGGCGGCCTGGCTGTGGCTGTTGCTCTGTCAGGGCTTCTTCTGGCGTACCGATGTCAGGCTGCCGCCCCGCCGGGACCCCGAGGCATGGCCGCCCGTCTGTGTCGTGGTCCCCGCGCGCGACGAGGCCGAGGTGCTGCCCGCGAGCCTGCCGTCGCTGCTCGCGCAGGAGTATCCGGGGCGGGCGGAGGTCTTCCTCGTCGACGACGGCAGCACGGACGGCACCGGGGACCTGGCCCGCGCCCTCGCGGAGCGGACCGACGGGCTGCCGCTGACCGTGACCTCACCCGGGGAACCGCCTGCCGACTGGACCGGGAAGCTGTGGGCGGTGCGGCACGGCATCGCCCTGGCACGCGCGCGTGAGCCCGAGTACCTGCTGCTGACCGACGCCGACATCGCGCACGCGCCGGACAGTCTGCGCACGCTGGTGGCGGCCGCGCGCACCGGCGGCTTCGACGCCGTCTCCCAGATGGCGCGGCTGCGGGTCGCGAGCGGCTGGGAGCGGCTGGTCGTACCGGCCTTCGTCTACTTCTTCGCGCAGCTCTATCCGTTCCGCCGGATCGGGCGGCGCGGCACGCGTACGGCGGCCGCGGCGGGCGGGTGCGTCCTGCTGCGGGCGGAGGCGGCGGAGCGGGCGCGGATCCCGGAGGCGATCCGGCACGCCGTCATCGACGACGTGGCGCTGGCCCGCGCGGTGAAGGGGAGCGGCGGGCGCATCTGGCTGGGGCTGGCCGACCGGGTGGACAGTGTGCGTCCCTATCCCCGGCTGCACGACCTGTGGCGGATGGTCGCGCGCAGCGCCTACGCCCAGCTCCGGCACAATCCGCTGCTGCTGGCCGGCACGGTCGCCGGGCTCGCGCTGGTGTACCTGGTCCCGCCGTTCGCGGTGGTGGCGGGACTGGTCGCGGGCGACACGGCGGCGGCGGTGCTCGGTGCTCTGGCGTGGCTGGTGATGAGCGGGACGTATCTGCCGATGCTCCACTACTACCGGCAGCCGCCGTGGCTCGCCCCGCTGCTGCCGTTCACCGCGTTCCTCTATCTCCTGATGACGGTGGACTCGGCGGTGCTGCACCACCGGGGGCGAGGTGCGGCCTGGAAGGGCCGCACCTACGCGCGTCCGGACGCCCTCACGGAAGAGGGCTGAGGAGAGGTACCGACGCGGGCGGGGCTACTTGCGCCCCGGTGTCCAGTTCATCCCCCAGCCGTAGGCGTAGTCCACGGTCCGCTGGGGGCTGACCCCGCGCTCGGGCACCAGATAGCGGGCCTCGCGCTGGACGACGAGGTCGCCGCCGGTGTTGGTGATCAGCGCGAGCGCGCACACGGTGGAGGGCACGGTGCACTCGTCGAGGGAGAAGTCGATCGGGGCGCCGAACTGGGGGTGAAGCGTGACCGTGGCGTGCAGGTCGGCGAAGGAGCGGGCGCCCTCGTAGACGGTCACGAAGACGAGGATGCGCCGGAAGTCGTCGCGGTGGTCGAGGTTGATGGTGAGGTTCTCACCGCTCGACACCGCCCCGGTGCGGTCGTCGCCGTCGAGATGGATGTACGGCGGCTGGTGCAGGGCGCCGAAGGCGTTGCCGAGGGCCTGGACGACACCCTTGCGGCCGTCGGCCAGCTCGAACAGGGCGCACAGGTCGAGGTCGAGGTCATTGTGGAGGGCGACCGCGCGGCCGCGCTTGCTGCCCCACCCGGAGAACTGCTTGCGCACCTCCCAGTTGAGGTTCACGCGCATGGCGCCGGAGGTGCCGCCCTGCTTGGTGAGGGACACCGAGGGGGACGACTTGGTGAGCGTCACCTTGGTCAGCCGGACCGGCGCGCCGGGCGGCGCCGGGGGCGGGGGCGGCGGCGGAGGCGTGTGGTGGTGCGGCGGGGGGACGGTGACGGGGAACGCGGGCATGGTGGGCTGCTGGGGCGCGGGCGTGTGCGTGGGGGCGGCGGGCTGCGGCCAGGCCGGGGGCTGGGGTGTCACCGGGGGCTGGGGCGGCGGCGCGGGGGTCTGCTGCGGCGCCGTGTGCTGGGGTTCGTCGACCGTGATGCCGAAGTCCGTGGCGAGGCCCTCCAGGCCGGTGCCGTAGCCCTGTCCGACCGCCCGGAACTTCCAGGCGCCCTGGCGGCGGTAGAACTCCCCCAGCACGAAGGCGGTCTCGACCGTGGCCCCGGTGGAGTCGAAGCGGGCGACGACGGCGCCCTGGGCGGCGTCGCGGACCTCGATGTAGAGGTCGGGCACCTGGGCGAAGGTCCCGCCGTCGGCGGACGCGGCCAGGACGACGGTCTCGATCGCGGGCTCCACGCGCGCGAGGTCGACGAGCAGGGTGTCGGTCACCCGGCCCGCGGCGTCCCGCTTGCCCTCGTGCCGGACCGCGCCGGAGGAGTGGGCCGGCTGGTTGTAGAAGACGAAGTCGGCGTCCGAGCGCACCTTCCCGGACACCAGGAGCAGTGCCGAGGCGTCCACGTCGGGCACTCCCGGGCCGGCGCGCCGGCCCAGCTCCACCCGCAGTGCCGTCGTGGGCACCGGAACATTGGCCCCCTTTGACATTGACATGTCCGCCCCCTCGCGTGTCTGCACCGGGCCGCCCGTCCCGGCGGTTGTCGGGTTCTCTACCCGCTCAACCTATTGCGAGGGACCGCGGACGCCCATCCGGGGGACGGGACCGGTCTGCTCCGATCCCCGGGTAACCGCCCCGGAACTCGGCTTTTACATGATCAGAGCGCTGTTTGCCGCCCCTTTTTCCCATGTTCGCTCGCATTGGGGATCCGGGGTCACCCCGGACACGGAAAACAACCCTCTTATCGGTCTCCCCAACCAGCACATCGTGGGCTTAACTTATGGCCATGACCTCCCCCCGCTCCACTTATGGCGGTTACTACTCCGCTTTTCCGGACACTCCGATCTACGACTCGCTCGTGGCCGAGCGGGGCACCCCGCAGATCGCCCCGATCCGGGTCCCCGCCGCGTACGACACGGGTATGAGCAGTCATCTGCCCGCGCTGCCGTCGGCACTGCCCGCCCTCCCGGCGGCCCCGTCCCAGCCGTCCTACGGCTACGGATATCCCCAGGCGCAGCAGCCCGCGCCGCTCCAGCAGGCGCCCGCCGCCTACATCCCGCAGCAGGCCCCGCGCGGCTATCCGGCCCCGCAGCCGCAGCAGCCCCGTCCGGCGGCCCCCATGGGCTACGAGGCGATGCGCCCCGCGGCTCCCCGGCCCGTCCAGCCGCAGTACCAGGATCCCTACAACAACAACCAGCAGTACCGCGGTTACTGAGCCGCCCCGGGGTCGTCGCTGCCGCCTGGCAGGATGACGCCATGGGCCACGCGCAACTGCTGTCGATCCACATCCATCCGGTCAAGGCGTTCCGGGGGCAGTCGCTCCGGGAGGTCGTCGTGGAGCCCTGGGGGCCGGCCGGAGACCGACGCTGGGCACTGATCGACGACGGGGGAAGGGTCGTCACACAACGCCAACAGCCACGCCTCGCGCTGGCCGCCGCCGAGCTGCTGCCCGACGGCGGCCTGCGGCTGTCCGCGCCCGGCCTCGAACCGCTGACCGTGCCGGTGCCGGAGCCGGGGGACACGGTCTCGATGGAGATCTTCCGGGACAAGGTGGAGGGAGTCCCGGCCGGCGACGCGGCGGACGCCTGGTGCAGCGCCTATCTGGGGGCCGAGGTCCGGCTGCTGCACCTGGACGATCCCGCGGCCCGCCGGCCGGTCGACCCGGAGTACGCGCGGCCCGGCGAGACCGTCTCCTTCGCGGACGGCTATCCGCTGCTGGCCGTCTCGGCCGCCTCCCTGGACGCGCTCAACTCCCTGATCGCCGCCGGTGACCACGCCGTCGAGGGCCCGCTGCCGATGAACCGTTTCCGGCCGAACGTGGTCGTGGGCGGCACCGAGCCGTGGGCCGAGGACGACTGGACGCGCGTCGAGATCGGCGAGGTCGCCTTCCGGGTCGCCAAGATGTGCGGGCGGTGTGTCGTAACCACCACCGACCAGAGCACCGCGGCCCGCGGCAAGGAACCCCTGCACTCCCTGGGCCGGCACCGCCGGATCGGCGGCAAGCTGGTCTTCGGCCAGAACCTGGTGCCCCTGAACCGCGGCACGATCCGGGTCGGCGACACGGTCCGGGTCGTCACCTGACCGCCTGACCCCGCGCCATGACCTTCCCGGCCCCATGCCCGTTGAGCCGTTGAGCGGCGGGCGGCCGTACCACCGAACGGATCCGGCCGATGTCGGGCCGGGGCCCGCCGCGCGGGAACCGCCGCCGGGTGCCGGAGCGTTGGGCGTAGCGGGAAGGGGGTACGGGGACAGGTGCGAGCGATGGGCGGCCTCTGGCGCTGGCGGAACAACCCGCTGCGCCGGACGACGGATCTGGTCGAGGCGTGGGTGGCGCTGTCGGCGCTGCTGCTGATCCTGCTCGCCGCCCCCGTCATGGGCTCGGTCGTCGGCACCCTCGCGCAGGACGCCCTCCAGGACTCGGTCCGCGAACAGCACCGCTCCCGCCATGTGGTCATGGCGACCGTGGTGAAGGAGGTGACCCGCGCGCCCCTGGAGGCCGACCCGGAGGCCGCCTCCGGGCGGAACTCGCTCAGCCGGGTCGTCGCCGACTGGACCGCCCCCGACGGCACCGCGCGACACGGCGCGGTGCTGGCGAATCTCAGAACCCCCCATCAGGGCGATCACTTCGCGATATGGACGGACGACCACGGCTCCCTGGTGGCCCGTCCGCTGGACTCCGCCACGGCCACGACACACGCGGTGCTCGCGGGCTTCGGCGCCGTCCTGATCACCGTCGCCGCGGTCGAGTGCGGCCGGCGTCTGATCGTCTGGCAGCTCGTCCGGCGCCGGTACGCCCGGTGGGACCAGGCATGGGACCGAGCGGGTCCGGACTGGGGCCGTACCGGTACCGGCTGCTGACAGCCTGGCGTCTTAGGTCAACCCAGCGCCGGTCCGCACGCTACGGTGGACCGGCCGCATGATGCGGCATCAACCCGCGTACGACGAGGTGGGGGCACATCAACGCCATGGCACAGGGCACGGTCCAGGTGACGCACACCGGCACGTCGAGGTGGCGGCGCCGCACGGGTGAGTACGCATCGCTCGCCGCCGCCCTGGAGGCCGCGGCCGAGGGCGACGTCCTCACCATCGCTCCCGGAACCTACCGGGAGAACCTCGTGGTGCAGCGGTCGGTGACCCTGCGCGGCCCCGAGGGCCTGCCCGGTTCGGTGCGGATCGCGCCCGTCGACGGGGTGCCGCTGACCGTGCGCGCCTCGGCGGTGGTGCAGGACCTGCATGTGGAGGGCCAGGACGCGGCGGCGCCCGCCGTGCTCGTCGAGGAGGGCACGCCCGAGCTGCTCGACCTGCGGATCGTCACCCGCTCGGCGGCCGGTGTCGAGGTGCGCGGGCGCGCGCGGCCGACGGTCAGGCGGTGCACCGTGGACAACCCGGCGGGCATCGGCATCGCCGTGGCCGACGGGGGCGGCGGGGTCTTCGAGGACTGCGAGGTCGTCGCGGCCGGACAGGCGGGCGTGGCGGTGACCGGGGGCGCGCACCCGCGTCTCGAGCGCTGCCGGGTGCATCACACCTCGGGCAGCGGTCTGAGCGCCACCGGTGACAACTCCGCGCTGGAGGCGGTCGGCTGCGAGATCTACGAGGTGCGGGGCAACGGCGTGCAGATCACCGCCCGGGCCAGCGCGCACCTCACGGACTGCGAGGTGCACCGCACCACGGCCGACGGGGTCACGCTCGACACGGACGCGGTGCTCACGCTGGCCGACTGCCGCATCCACGACATCCCGGAGAACGCGGTGGACCTGCGTTCCCGTTCCGTTCTGACGCTGACCCGCACCACGGTGCGTCAGTTCGGGCGCAACGGACTGTCGGTGTGGGACCCGGGCACGCGCGTGGACGCCAACCAGTGCGAGATCTTCGACAGCACCGGCGACTACCCGGCCGTCTGGGTCAGTGACGGCGCGACCGCCGTCCTGGACGCCTGCCGGGTGCACGACGTGCCGGACGCGCTGTTCGTCCTGGACCGGGGTTCGCGCGCGGACGTCGTCGACAGCGATCTGTCCCAGGTGCGCAACACGGCGGTGTCGGTGAGCGACGGCGCGACCGCCCAGCTCGACGACTGCCGGATCAAGGACGCGGCGACGGGCGCCTGGTTCCGCGACCACGGCAGCGGCGGCACCCTCAACAACTGCACGGTGGAGGGCGTCCAGACCGGTGTGATCGTCACCAAGGGCGCCGATCCCACCGTCGAGCGCTGCACGGTCGACTCCCCCGCCGAGGCCGGCTTCTATGTGTCGGCGGGCGGCCGCGGCACCTTCCTGAGCTGCCGGGTGACCGACAGCGGCGGCTATGGCTTCCACGTGATAGACGGTTGCCGCACGACCCTGCGCCGCTGCCGTACGGAGCGCTGCTCGCGCGGGGGTTACGAGTTCGCGGACGCGGCGCCCGGTTCGGGGCCCGTGGTCGAGGACTGCGCGAGCGACGAGAGCGTCGGGGTGCGCCCTGCCGCGCGGGAGACGGCCCTCCAGAGCAGTCTGCCGTCGGCGCCGCTGCTGGGCGCGCTGCCCGGGCAGCGGCCGACCGTGCCGGAGGAGCGGCCTGCCGCCGCGCCCGAGGCCGAACCGGAGGAGCCGGCGCGGGACTCCAAGGACGTGATGGGTGAACTCGACGCGCTGGTGGGCCTGGAGAGCGTCAAGCGCGAGGTGCGGGCGCTGACCGACATGATCGAGGTGGGCCGGCGCCGGCAGCGGGCCGGTCTCAAGGCGGCCTCGGTCAAACGGCATCTGGTGTTCACCGGCTCCCCCGGCACCGGCAAGACGACCGTCGCCCGGCTCTACGGCGAGATCCTCGCCGCGCTGGGCGTGCTGGAGAAGGGGCATCTCGTCGAGGTGTCCCGGGTCGACCTGGTCGGCGAGCACATCGGCTCCACGGCGATCCGCACCCAGGAGGCGTTCCAGCGGGCGCACGGCGGTGTGCTGTTCATCGACGAGGCGTACGCGCTCTCGCCGGAGGACGCGGGGCGGGACTTCGGCAAGGAGGCCATCGACACCCTGGTGAAGCTGATGGAGGACCACCGGGACGCGGTGGTGGTGATCGTCGCGGGCTACACGGCCGAGATGGAGCGGTTTCTGTCGGTCAACCCCGGTGTGGCGTCCCGTTTCTCACGGACCATCACCTTTGGCGACTACGGTCCGGAGGAGCTGCTGAGGATCGTGGAGCAGCAGGCCGAGGAGCACGAGTACCGGCTGGCGGAGGGCACCACGGAGGCCCTGCTGAAGCACTTCACCGAGTTCCCCAAGGGTCCCGCCTTCGGCAACGGCCGTACCGCGCGGCAGACCTTCGAGGCGATGGTGGAACGGCACGCGGGCCGGGTCGCCCAGGTCGCGGACCCCTCCACCGACGATCTGACGCTGCTGTACCCGGAGGATCTGCCCGCGCTCCCCTAGGGCGGATCCCCGTCCTGCGGCACGGTGCGGGGTGCCGGGACCTCCGGGTGCAGGCGGGCCAGCAGACGTTCGCGTTCGCGGGCGAAGGCCGGGTCCGCCTGGTAGTCGGAGTGGCCGAGGACGGGCCCGGGCAGCGGGTGCTCCTCCGTGCGGCCGTAGGCGAGCGGGTCGGCGAGGGGCTCGTGGTCGACCTCGGGGCCGCAGTCGTCGCCGGACAGCCGTACCGGGCCGCCGATGGGGTCGGTGCGCCGGTAGAGATTGCGCCAGCAGTCGATGTCCCGGTGCAGGGCGGCGAGCGCGGCGGGTCCGAAGTGGGCCGGGAACCAGCGGCCGTAGAGGCGCTCGATCGGGGAGCCGTAGGTGAGCAGGGCGACGCGGCCGCGGTCGGAGGGGCGCAACTGCCAGGAGGCGGCGGCCGCGAGGACGCTGCCCTGCGAGTGTCCGGAGATCACCAGGCGTCCGCCGGTGGCGCGGGTCCAGGTGGCCATCCGCCAGGTGAGGTCGGGCACCGCGCGTTCGGCGTAGCAGGGCGGGGCGAAGGGGTGGGCGGCGCGCGGCCAGAAGGTGCCGACGTCCCAGAGGATGCCGATGGTGCGCCGGGCGCCCGCGTCCTTGTAGGCGCGCCGGCCCCAGGTGACGAACAGTATGAAGCCGAGGCCGATCAGCCAGGAGCCGAGCGCCTGCGCGGTCTGGGCGGCGCCCTGGACGAAGGCGGGGGCGTCCTCCGTGGCCCGCACCGGTGTCCGGCCCGTGCCGAAGGCCCCGGCGAGCGCGCCGGCCCCCAGCAGCAGGGTGGCGGCGGAGGTGACGCCGACGACGAGGGGGCCGCGGTCGGTGAGCGTGGCCATGGCGCGGGCGCGGGCGATCCGGCCGGTGCGGGCGGGGTCGCCGGGGTCGGCGCCGTACTCCCGGGCGACGGCGGCGCGCTCGGCGCGGGTCAGCCGCACGGTGCGCCGGCCGAGCAGCGCGCACAGCGCCAGCAGCACGACGAGCAGGACGGGGATGACCGACGCCTGCCAGGTCAGCACCACGGGCGGCCCGTCGAGGAAGGTGCCGGTGCCGTCCAGCCAGTCGGAGACCCGCTGGGAGACACCGCCGGACATCACCCCGCCGAGCGCGCACGCCAGCATGGTGACGGCGGGCCCGCCGAGGCCGCGCAGCGCCGACCGCCCGCCGGGGGCGGCGCCCGCTCCCGACCGGTGCAGCACATGCGCGACGGCGGCGAGGACGAGGACCACCGCGCCCTGGGCGAGGGCGATCGCGCCGAAGGTGGCGTCCCCGGGCAGCCGCCCCTCGGACCGCCAGCCCGGGCGGGACCAGCCGGCGTACACGACCGTGAGGGCGAGGAGGACGAGGGCCGCCAGCGGGAGGCGGCGCACCAGATGGGCGTCCACCCGGCGGTCCAGCCGCCGTTCGCTGCGGCCGCGGCGGCAGACCACCCAGACCACGGCCAGCGCGCCGCACACCAGCGCGGTCTCCAGGGCCCGGCCGAGCACGTCGAGCGCGAGGGGGCCGCCCGGCCGGCGGTCCTCGCGCGCGGCCGCCGTCCCGACCGCCGCGGCCACCGTGAGCAGGGCGGCCGCGGTGTGGGCGGCGCGCAGCCGGGCGACCAGGCGGCGGCCGTACCAGAAGCCGGGCCGGCTCAGCGCCGTGTGGGCGGGGCCGCTCTCGGGTTCGGGCGTCCGGTCGAGGGGCTCCTGCGACTCGTACGCCCGCCAGGTGCGGTGGGAGAGGTACCAGAGCAGGCCGGTCAGCGCTCCCGGCACCAGGGCGGCCAGGGCGAGACGGCGGCCGGGCGGGCTCCACCAGCCGCCCCGGGACACCTCGGGCGACAGGAAGCCCAGCCAGGAGTGCCGCTCGGCGCACGCGCGCGTACCCGCGCACTGCCAGGCGGTGAGGTCGAGGGCGACCTCGCAGGCCGCGGCGACCAGCAGCACCGTCAGACTCAGCCCGGCCAGCCGCACCAGCAGCCCGTAGCAGCGGACCACACGGGTGCGTCCGGCGCCGGCGGGGCGCATCCAGTGGGCCAGGTTGACCACCATGAACGGCAGCAGCAACAGCCACAGCGCGCGGGTGCCGTTCCCGGAGGTGAGGTTGGACCAGACGTACGCCTCGGGGACGGGACGGTCACCGCGGCCGCCGTCCGCACCGCCCCGGCCGTCGGTGTCGACGTCGTCGGCGCGGCGGTAGACGGCCGCCGTGTCGTCGCCGGTGACCCGGACCGTGCGCGGGTCGTTCAGCATCTTCTCGGGCGTGGCCCCGCCCACGCCGTGCACCAGCAGTTCCAGGGCCGCTCCGCCCCGACGGGAACGTTCCACCGCTCGCACTTCCCCCGTGACCCCGTGACACGCCGTCGACATGTGTCCGTGCGCGCACCAGGATCGTCCCTCCGGGCACGGTACGCACCCCTCGTCACCGAATCTCCTCCTGTCCGGGTGACGGGACCGCCCGATCCGGTGACCCGGCCGTCGGGCCCCAACCCCCGGGCCGAGACTGGCATGCACGCGACGGGGCGAGCGAACGGCCCCGACGCTCTCGTGCGAGGATGGGACGCCCGCGCACCGTGGCCAGGCAGAACACCGTCGCCGCCGCGGACGGGCGGGCCCGTCGGACGTGTGAGGAAAGGACCGGAGCGTACGTGAGCGAGAATCAGAACCTCCTCGCGGAGCAGCGCCGCGCCCTGATCCTGGACGAGGTGCGGCGCCGGGGCGGCGTCCGGGTCAACGAGCTGACCCGCAAGCTGGGCGTGTCGGACATGACGGTGCGCCGCGATCTCGACGCGCTGGCCCGTCAGGGTGTGCTGGAGAAGGTGCACGGCGGCGCGGTGCCGGTCGTGGAGGCCAGCACCCACGAGCCGGGGTTCGAGGCGAAGTCCGGTCTGGAGCTGACCGCCAAGGAGGACATCGCGCGGGCCGCCGCCGAACTGGTCGCGCCGGGCAGCGCGATCGCCCTGTCCGGCGGTACGACGACCTTCGCGCTGGCGCACCGGCTGGTGGACGTACCGGATCTGACCGTGGTGACCAACTCGGTGCGGGTGGCGGACGTCTTCCATGTCGCGCAGCGCACCTCGGGCCCCCGGCAGGGCGCGGCCACGGTGGTGCTGACCGGCGGGGTGCGCACGCCGTCCGACTCGCTGGTCGGGCCGGTCGCCGACCAGGCGATCAAGGCGCTCCACTTCGACCTGCTGTTCCTCGGGGTGCACGGGATATCCGCCGAGGCGGGCCTGTCGACGCCCAACCTGGCGGAGGCGGAGACCAATCGCCGTCTCGTGCGGTCGGCGCGCCGCGTCGTGGTGGTCGCCGACCACACCAAGTGGGGTGTGGTGGGCCTGAGTTCGTTCGCCGAGCTGGAGCAGGTCGACACGCTGGTGACGGACGCCGGGCTGCCGGGCGCGGCGCGCGCGGAGATCGGCGAGCATCTGCGCCGGCTGGTGGTGGCGGGCCAGCCCGATGAGGGTGCAGACATCTGACGGACCGGCGGTTAGGGTGGCGCACCCGTTCTCCCCCACCTGGGCACGAGGAGGTTGTGCGCATGGCTCGCCGACTGCGTCCCGAAGGGCTCGACTTCGCCGGGACCGCTCCCGTACGGCTGGTGTTCACCCGTGAGGTGTCCGCCTCCCCGGAGCGGGTGTTCCGGGCGCTCGCGCACGACGTCCCCGGCTGGGCCGCGTGGTTCCCCGCGGTGACCTCCGCGCGGCCGCTGGACGGCGGGACGGGCAGAGACGTACGGCTGCGGGGCGGTACCCGCTTCCAGGAGACGGTGCTCGCCGCCGAGGAGAACGAGCTGTACGCCTACCGGGTGGACGTCACCAACGCGCCCGCGATCCGGGCCCTGGTGGAGGAGTGGCGGCTCACGCCGGCCGGTGCCGGGACCCGGGTGCGGTGGACGTTCGCGGCGGACGGCCCGGCGGTGTTCCGCGCCGGGCTGCGGCTGGCCGGGCCCGGCCTCGGACGCTCCTTCCGGGGCGCGGTGGCGAAACTGGACCGGCGGCTGACCGCTGTGCCGTGACGGTCGCGTCACCACCGTGCCGTGACGGTCGCTGCTATTCGGGCCAGACGCCCGTCGCCAGCAGGGAGTCGATGGCCTCGCTGTACGGGCCGATGTCCAGGCCCTGTTCGGCCAGCCAGGCGTCGGAGTAGTACTTGTCGAGGTAGCGGTCCCCGGGGTCGCACAGCAGGGTGACGACACTGCCCCGGCGGCCGTCGGCGACCATCTCGGCGACGATCTTGAGGGCGCTCCACAGCCCGGTGCCGGTCGAGCCGCCCGCCTTGCGGCCGATGGCCCCTTCCAGCGCGCGGACGGCGGCGACACTGGCCGCGTCGGGGACCTTCATCATCCGGTCCACGGCGCCCGGCACGAAGCTGGGCTCCATGCGGGGCCGTCCGATGCCCTCGATACGGGAGCCGCAGTCGCAGGTGACGTCCGGGGCGCCGGTGGTCCAGCCCTCGAAGAAACAGGAGTTCTCGGGGTCGGCGACACAGATGCGGGTGTCGCGCTGGGTGTAGTGGACGTAGCGCGCGAGGGTCGCCGAGGTGCCGCCGGTGCCGGCCGTGGCGACGATCCAGGCGGGCTCCGGGAACCGCTCCCGCTCCAACTGGCGGAAGATGGACTCCGCGATGTTGTTGTTGCCGCGCCAGTCCGTGGCCCGCTCGGCATAGGTGAACTGGTCCATGTAGTGACCGCCGGTGTCCGCGGCGAGCCGGGCGGACTCCTCGTACATGGTGCGGGAGTCGTCGACGAAGTGGCAGCGTCCGCCGTGGAATTCGATGAGCCGGATCTTCTCGGGGCTCGTGGTGCGCGGCATGACGGCGATGAAGGGCACGCCGATCAGCTTGGCGAAGTACGCCTCGGAGACGGCCGTCGAGCCGCTGGACGCCTCGATCACCGGGCGGTCGGGGCGGATCCAGCCGTTGCAGAGGCCGTAGAGGAAGAGGGAGCGGGCCAGGCGGTGCTTGAGGCTGCCGGTCGGATGGGTCGACTCGTCCTTGAGGTACAGGTCGATGCCCCACGCGTCCGGGAGGGGGAAGCGCAGCAGGTGGGTGTCGGCCGAGCGGTTGGCGTCGGCCTGCACCCTGCGGACGGCCTCTTTCAGCCAGTCGCGGTAGTCGGCGTCGCTGTGGTCGACGTCGAGGGTGGCACCGGTCCGGGTGGTGCGGGGGGTGGTCACGGCGGGGCTCCTTCGCACAGCGCGCGAACGGCGTGTCGCACGGTCGGCACCTCGATCATAGGCACCTTCGGCACCGCTTCTCACCTGCATAAACACATATTTGGGAGCCTCAAAGGGAGGCTGGGGAGCGAGGCGCCCGGCCGACCGGAGCCGGGGGCGCGTGGCGGCTGCGGGCGGGGTGCGGGGGAGGTGCGTGGGGGGCGCATTCACACGCGTGCTCCCCCGGGACGGGGTCGGCCGTCATGTGTACTGGTGCTCGACGCCCGGCGGGGGCAGACTGCACCGCGCGGGGCGAAACTCCCGGACCGGGCGAAAGGGCCTGCGCGGGGGACCCACGCGGTGCCGCCCCGGAAGGGCGCACCATCGCGCGAAAGGGGGCGGACAGGCATGGCGGAGCCGGAGTTCACGGCGACGGGCGTGCGGATCGGGAAGCGGCTGCGCTCGCTCACCCGGGCCGGGCAGGTGCGGATCAACGACGGCAGGGTGGAGCTGCTCACCAGCTACGGCAGTGAGATCGACAGCGCGCCGGTGCAGGCGGTCCGCGCCTCCCGGCCCTGGTTCGCCCCGGAGGACCGGGCACTCGCGGACCTCAACGGCAACCGGTATCTGCTCACGCTGGGTGACCACGACCCGGCTCCGGGCGAGCCCGGACCCCCTGCGGCGAGCCGTTTCATCGAGGCCGTGCGGAGGGCCGCGGGCCGTCGGTGAGGCGGCGTGAGGCCCGCTCCGACGCGGCGCGAGTTGCGCCGCGGCATCCCCTGCGTCACGCTGTTCTCACGTCACTCTGGGTTTACCGGCGATAACGCTGCGAACCAGCCCGCCGGCCATGACAGCAGGCGGCCGCGTTGCGCAGCAGCTCTGCTCGTTCCGATCCGAACTCCGTGTTCTTCCGGACCTCAGTCGGGGAGTCGCAGCCGTGATCAGCAACCCAAGCAGGCACTGCGCGGTGGAGCTCCATGCCCTGCCGTCGCGGATCGGCCAGGTCCGCAGAATCGTATCGGCGCAGTTGCGCTACTGGCATCTGGATCCGTTGATAGACCGGGCGGCGCTCGGGGTCACGGAGCTGTTGACCAACGTCCACCGGCACGCCCAGCCCGACAAGCTGTGCGTCGTGGAGATGGAGCTGCTCCTCGACCGGCTCACGGTCTCCGTGCGGGACCACGATCCGCGGCTCCCCGTGGTGGGAGCCGTGGACGAGGAGGCGCTGGCCACCTGCGGGCGCGGGCTCGCCATGGTGGCCGCGGTGAGCGAGAGCTGGGGCGCGCGGCCGGACGGCGAGTCCGGCAAGGTCGTCTGGTTCACGCTGCCCGCCGCGATCTCCCCGCCGGAGCGGGTGGCGCGTCCGCCGCGCCGTACGCCCCTGGAGCAGGTCGCGGCCCGGTTCCCGGAGGTCGTCTCCGTGGACGTGCACGCCCCCGCGCCCGCGCCCGCCCACTCGGCCCCTGTGGGCTGACCGGGCGGGACGGTGACCGGGCGGGACGGTGGCAGGGCGGGACGGTGGCAGGGCGCGCGGTCGTCACGCCGTACCGCTCCCCCCGGCCGTCCGGCCGAACTGCTCGTCCAGGACGGACAGCCGGCGCCAGTACTCGTCCTCGTCGATCTCGCCGGACGCGAAGCGCCGGCCGAGGACGGCGAGGGGCGAGTCACCGGTGGGTCGCGGGTCCGCCGCCCGCCACGGGCCGCGCCGGCCGCGCCACACCGTGCGGCGCAGCAGCGTGACGACGCCGACGACGACGGCCGCCCAGATCAGCGGGAGGAACAGGATCCACGGTCCGGGACCGCCGCCGTCCCAGTTCGCCAGGGTGTTCATCTCGGTCAACTCCTCGGTGAGGTCGTGAGGTCGTCCTTGCTGCCTCGACGGTCTCTCACGGAGCGGGTCCGGGTCGTCCTACGCCCGGCGGCAGTACGGGTACCTCCCGGGGAGTAGCCGAGTCTTGAGACGACCGCCCGCTCCGGACGGCCGGTGGCCCCGGCCACCACGCCGAGACGGACGCCGTGGCCCCGGCCCACCTCGACGGACTCTCGCGGAAGCGGCCCGGTCGGCCCACGGACAGTGGGTACCTCCCGGGGAGCAGCCGGGTCCTGGGGCGACCGCCCGCTCCCGACGGCCGGCGGCCCCGGCCACCGCGTCCAGACGGCCGCCGTGGTCGCGGCCCACCTCGGAGGCTCCGGTCGGCCCGCGGCCGGTGGCCGTGCGGGTGCCTCCCGGGGGGAGCCGGGTGCTGGGACCCGCGTCTCAGGCGGGGTCGGTGAAGCTTGCGAAATACGCGGCGGCCATGTCCTCGTCGCCGTGGCCCTGTGCGGCCGCTCTCTCCAGGCGGTCGGCGGTCGCGGACGCGACGTCGAGGCGGACGCCGTGGTCGCGGCCCGCCTCGACGATCAGCCGGGCGTCCTTGGCGGCCGTCGTGACGGCGAACTGGGCGGGCGACAGCCGCTCGTCGAGCACCAGCCCGGTCTTGGCGCGCAGATAGCCCATGTCCAGCGGGCCGCCGGCGATCAGCCCGAAGAACGCCTCCGGGTCGACGCCGAGGGCCTGGGACAGCGCGAGCACCTCGCCGGCCGCGGCGGTGGCCGCGAGGACCCAACTGTTGGCCACCAGCTTCAGCCGGGTCGCACTGCCCTCGCGGCCGTCCTCGCCGGTCCACACCGTGCGGGCGCCGATCGCGTCGAACACGGGCGCCACCGCGTCCCGGTGCGCGGGCGGGCCGGCCGCCAGGACCGTCAGCAGGCCGTCCTCGGCGGGCCCGCGGGTGCCCAACACCGGCGCGTCGAAGAACACCAGTCCGTGCTCGGCGGCGAAGTCGGCCAGGTCCGCGATCGCCTCGACGCCGGCGGTCGTGGACTGCGCCCAGACGGCACCCCTGCGCAATGCGGGCGCGGCCTCGCGCATGACCTCCAGGGCGGCGGGGCCGTCGTACAGCATGGTCAGGACCACGTCCGCGTCGCGCACCGCGTCGGCGGGCGTGGCGACGACCGCGACGCCGTCCGCGGCGAGCGGTTCGGCCTTGGCGCGGGTGCGGTTCCAGGCGCGGACGGTGTGTCCGGCGCGGGCGAGGTTGCGGGCCATGGCGGCGCCCATGATGCCGGTGCCCAGGACGCTCACGGTGATCGTGTCGGTCATGACGCCAACCTACTGCGGCCGCCGTTCAGACCTCGGCGAGCGCCGCCAGCGGGTCGTCGAGCACCGGCTGCCAGGCCAACTCGGCCGCCCCGGCGAGGCTGTTGTGGTCGAGGGAGCAGGCGAGGATGGGGACTCCGCCGCTACGGCCCCACAGGCTGCGGTCGGCGACGACGGCGCGCAGCCGGTCGGGGTCGGCGTCCAGGAGGGTGCGGTGCAGTCCGCCGAGGATGATCCGGTCGGGGTTGAGGATGTTCACCAGCCCCGCCAGACCGAGCCCGAGCCGGTCGATGAGGGCCTCGGCGGCCGTGCGGACGACGGGGTCGCCGTACTCGTCGCGGATCAGGTCGTTGGCCTGCTGGAGCAGGGAGCCCTCGGGGCCGGGGTCGCGTCCGGCGGTGGTGAGGAGGGCGAGCGGGTCGGCCTCGACGTCGAGGCAGCCCCGGCTGCCGCAGTGGCAGGGGCGGCCCTCGGGGTTGACGGTGAGGTGGCCGACCTCCAGGGCGAGGCCCGAACTGCCGGTGTGCAGACGGCCGTCGAGGACGAGCGCGCCGCCGACGCCCCGGTGTCCCGTGGCCACGCACAGCAGGTCGCGGGCGCCGCGTCCGGCGCCGTGCCGGTGTTCGGCGAGGGCGGCGAGGTTGACGTCGTTGCCCGCGAACGCGGGCCCGGTGATCCCGGCGTCCCGGACGCACGCGGCGAAGATCTCCCGCACCGGCGCGCCCACCGGCCAGTCGAGGTGGAGGGGGTTGAGGGCGAGGCCCTCGGGTTCGGCGACGGCGGACGGTACGGCGAGCCCGGCGCCCACGCACCGGCGCCCGGTGCGGCGCAGCAGCTCGGCGCCCGCCTCGACGGCGGCGCCCAGCACCTTCGCCGGGTCGGCGTCGACGGCCTCGCAGCTCGGGGTGGTGGCGACGATCCGCCCGCCGAGGCCGACCAGCGCGGCCCGGAACCCGTCGGAGTGCACCTGGGCGGCCAGGGCGACCGGACCGTCCTCGGCGACCTCCAGCCGGTGCGAGGGGCGGCCCTGGGAGCCGGCGGCGGCGCCGGGCCGGGCGTCGACCCGGATCAGGCCGAGCGCCTCCAGTTCGGCGGCGACCGCGCCGGCCGTCGCGCGGGTGACGCCGAGTTCGGCGGTGAGCACCGCGCGGGTGGGCGCCCGTCCGGTGTGCACCAGCTCCAGCGCGGGTCCGAGCGCACCGCGCCCCCGGTCCAACCGTGCCCTCGAGGTGGTCCCTTCCCCCGCCGGCCGGGGGTCCGCCTTACCGCTCATGAGGGCGAGTCTCCCATGATCCGCTCCCGCGCCGACGCCGGGGAAGGCGCTTGCCGTCCTCACGCCGGTCCCGCCCCGCGGGGGCTGAGCTGCGGCTCGGCTAGCCTTGCCCCACGATGAACGACCGTATGACGATGCCGCGGGGCGACGACCGCATGACGACGCCATGGGGCGAGGTCGCGCTGACCCGCCATCCCGTGGATCCGCGCGACCGGCTGCGTGCCTGGGACGCCTCCGACGCCTATCTGCTCCGGCACCTCGCGGAGCAGGACGTTCCGCAGACCGGCGCGGTCGTGGTGCTCGGGGACCGGTGGGGGGCGCTGGTGACGGCGCTCGCGGCGCACGGGCCGGACCGGAGTGCCGGCTCCTCGCTGACGCAGATCACCGACTCCTGGCTGGGGCAGGAGGCGACCCGGGCGAACCTGGCGCGGGCCGGCGTGGAGCCCGGTGCCGTCCGGCTGCTGACCACCCAGGACCCGGTGCCCGAGCGCATCGACGTGCTGCTGGTGCGGGTGCCGAAGAGCCTCGCCCTGCTGGAGGACCAGTTGCTGCGGCTGGCACCCGCCGTGCACGCGGGGACGGTCGTGGTCGGCACCGGCATGGTGAAGGAGATCCACACCTCGACGCTGCGGCTGTTCGAGCGGATCCTGGGCCCGACCCGGACCTCCCTCGCCGAGCAGAAGGCCCGGCTGATCCTCTGCACGCCCGATCCGTCGCTGCCCCGCCCGCAGACCCCGTGGCCGTACGTCTACGACCTGCCGGCCGATCTCGGCGGGCTCGCCGGCCGTCCGGTGGTGAACAACGCCGGGGTGTTCTGCGCGGACCGGCTCGACATCGGCACCCGGTTCTTCCTCCGGCATCTGCCGCCGCCCGGCGGTGCCCGGCGGGTGGTCGATCTGGGCTGCGGCAACGGGATCGTCGGTACGGCGGTGGCGCTGGCCGCCCCGGAGGCCGAGGTGCTCTTCACCGACGAGTCGTTCCAGGCGGTGGCCTCGGCGGAGGCGACCTACCGGATCAACGAGGCACCGGGGCATGCCGAGTTCAGGGTCGGGGACGGTCTGGAGGGGGTGCCGGACGACAGTGCGGACCTCGTGCTGAACAACCCGCCGTTCCACTCCCACCAGGCGACGACCGACGCGACGGCGTGGCGGATGTTCACGGGGGCGCGGCGGGTGCTGCGGCCGGGCGGCGAGCTGTGGGTCGTGGGGAACCGGCATCTCGGCTACCACGTGAAGCTGAAGCGGCTGTTCGGGAACTGCGAAGTGGTCGCCGGGGACCCGAAGTTCGTGGTGCTGAGGTCCGTCAGGAAGGGCTGAGCAGCCGGGCGAGGCGTTCCACGGTCCGGGCCATCGCCTCGCGGGCCGCGCTCAGATAGGTGCGGGAGTCGACGGCCTCGGGGTGGGCGGTGAGATGGTCCCGGATCGCGGCGGTCATGGCCTGGTTGAGGGCGGTGCCGATGTTGACCTTGGTGATGCCGCCGGTGACGGCGGCGGTCAGCTCGTCGTCCGGGACGCCTGAGGAGCCGTGCAGGACGAGCGGTATGTCGAGGGCGGCGGCGAGGCGTCCGAGCAGGGCGTGATCGAGGGTGGCCGTACGGGTGGTCATGGCGTGGACGCTGCCGACGGCCACGGCCAGCGCGTCGACGCCCGAGTCCGCGACGAACGCCCACGCCTCGGCGGGGTCGGTGCGGGCGCCGGGCGCGTGCGCGCCCTTGCCGCCGATCTCTCCCAACTCGGCCTCGATCCAGAGCCCTTGGGCATGTGCCCGGTCGACGGCGGCGCGGGTCGCGGCGAGGTTCTCGTCGTACGGCAGCCGGGAGGCGTCGTACATCACGGAGCTGAACCCGGCGTCGGCGGCCTGGTGCAATAGCGCGTCGTCCTGGACGTGGTCGAGGTGCAACGCGACCGGTACGGCGGAATGTTCGGCGGCGGCGGCCGCGGCGCGGGCCAGCGGCAGCAGGCGTCCGCCGCGGAACTTGACGGCGTTCTCGCTGACTTGGAGGACGACGGGCACCCGGGCGGCCTCGGCGCCGGTGACGACGGCCTCGACGTGCTCCAGCGTGATGATGTTGAAGGCGGCGACGGCGGTCCGGGCCGCGCGGGCGCGGGTGACCAGTTCGCCGGTGGTGGTGAGGGGCACGGCAGCTCCTGGTGGACCGGTCAGAGGATCACCGAGCGGGTGAGATGGCGGGGCCGGTCCGGGTCGAGACCGCGGGCGGCGGCCAGCGACACGGCCAGCCGCTGGGCGCGGACCAGTTCGGCGAGCGGGTCCAGCGCGGCGGGGATCCACAACGCGCCGGTGGCCCGCACCTGTTCGGCCAGACCTTCGGGCGCCCGGCCGAACATCCAGGTGGCGGTGCCGGTGGTGCTGATGCTGACGGGACCGTGCCGGTACTCCATCGCGGGGTACGACTCGGTCCAGGCCAGGGCGGCTTCGCGCATCTTCAGCGCCGCCTCGTTGGCGAGACCGACCGTCCAGCCGTGCCCGAGGAAGGTGAACTGCGTGCTGTCCAGGAGCCCTTGGGGCAGCGGCTCGGCGAGCGCGGTGCGGGCGTCGGTGACCACCGAGCAGGTGTGCAGCCCGAGGTGGGCGCGGAGCAAGGTGAGCGCGGTGGTCGCGAACCGGGTCTGCACGACGGAGCGTTCGTCGGCGTAGGCGAGCACCACGACGTGGTCGGCGACCGCCATGACCGGGGTGTCCGGGTCGGCGGTGAGCGCGGTCGTCGGGGTGTGTCCGCGCAACCGGGCGAGCAGGTCGAGCACCTCGGTGGTGGTGCCCGAGCGGGTGAGGGCGACGACCCGGTCGTAGGCGCGCCCGTGGGGGAAGGCGGAGGCGGGGAAGGCGTCGGTCTCGCCGTGGCCCGCGTCCTCGCGCAGGGCGGCGAACGCCTGGGCCATGAAGTAGGAGGTGCCGCAGCCGACGACGGCGACCCGCTCCCCCGGCGCCGGCAACTCCGCGCCGTACCGGCCCGCTTCGGCGGCGGCGCGGGTCCAGCACTCGGGCTGGCCGGTCAGTTCGTCCTCGACGTACGTCATGCCCCATCCCCTTCGGGAGTCACCTTCCGGAGGTGCTTGTTGATGCACGATAGAGGCATCTTTCGAACAACTTCAAGCATGCGAGCTGCACAATGGCGCTACTCGGTGTCGTGGGCGAGGTCGATGTCAGGGGCGTCCACAGCCCCGCCCGTGCCTGCGCCCGCGCCCCGACCGCCGAGGTCGAGCACCGTCGCGCGGGGCGGGTAGCCGGTGGCGACGACCGTGTACCGCCCCTCGTCGAGGTCCGCGAAGGCGTACGTCCCGTCGGGCCCGGTCGTGGCGGTGGCGACAACGTTGCCGACCGCGTCCGTGAGCGTCACGCGCGCCTCGCCCAGCGGCACGCCCGCGCCCCGGACCGTGCCCCGCACCTGGACACCCGGCCGCAGTTCGAGATCGACCCGGGTGATCCCGGTCGCGCCGATCTCGACGGGCAGGGCCAGCGGCCGGTGCTTGGGCGAGCTGACCACGAGCGTCACCGGCCCGGGGACCAGTTCGGCGAAGGAGAACTCCCCCGCGCCGTCGGTGCGCACGGTGACCTGCACGTCCCCACGGACATCGGTGACGACGACCGTCGCCCCGTCGACCGGCCCGCCGTTCGAGGACCGCACCACACCGGCCAGCCCGGTGATGCCGCTCAGGAGCACGTCGTACGTCACCGGTTCGGCGCCGACGACGACGGTGACCGCCTGCGGCTGATGGCCGTCGGCGGAGACGATGAGCACATAGGTGCCCTCCCCCGGCACCGGCACGGCGTAGGTGCCGTCGGCCCCGGCGTTCGTGCGGGCCACTTGGCGACCGCCGGGCGAGAGCAGCGTGACGGCGGCGCCGCCCACCGGCACCTGCTCCGCGGCCAGGACACGTCCGCGAGCGAGACACCCGTCGGCAGGTCCGCCGGGGGCCAACCCCGGTACGGCCGCGATGAGTTCGGCCACGGCGCGGGCGAGGGGTACGGCCACGGCGGCCCCGATGTCCGGCTCCCTCACGGGGGCGGCGGAAGCGGCGGCGGCAGTGCGCCGTCCCGGGAGGAACGCCGCGAGGACGAACGCGAGCAGCGCCGCACCGGCTCCCGCCCCCATGAGCACCGTCCGGTCCAGGACCACCCCGGCGACCGCGCTCGCCGCCACCCCACCGACGAACCGCATGGAGAGGTCGAGGCCGTGCGCGGCGGACGTCCTGGCAGGAGCCACCGAACCCGTGATCAGCGCGGGTATCGCACCGAAGGCAAGGCCGATGCCGGCGCCGACGGCACAGGACACCAGCACCACTTCCCACACGGCGTCCATCGCGACGACCCCCGCCCCGAGCCCGTGTCCGGCGGCCACGATCACGGCACCGACCATCAGCGTCGCCTTGGGCCCCTTCGCCTTGGACAGCGGGACGGACGACGCGGCCGCCGCCATCACGGCCAGGCCCATCGCCGGCCCGGCCACCGCGGGGGACCGGCCGACCGACACCATCGCGAACAGAGAGAACCCGCCGGCCAGAGAAGCGAGGCTGGTCAGCAGCACCGGCCGACGGGCACCGGCGCGCAGATCCACCAGCGGTTCCCGGACCCGGAGTTCGAGGAGTCCCCACAGCGGCAGGACGACCAGCGCGACGGCGAGCAGCCCGAGCGGGACGGGGTCGGTCCAACTCCGGTCGGCACCCTGGGAGATGCCCAGCAGCAGACAGCCCGAGCCGGTCGTCAGACCCAGCGCCCCGGCGAGGTCGAAACGGCCGCCGTTGCGCGAGGTCGACTCCGGTACGGCCACCAGGACGAGCACCGCGGCGACGGCACCGAGCGCGGCGGACGTCCAGAACAGGGCGTGCGGATCGAAGCGGTCCGTGCCGAGCGCGCCGACGGCCAGCCCGAGCGCACCGCCCGCCCCGAGGGAGGCGCTCATGAACGCGAACGCCAAGTCCCTTCGCTCGTCGGGGAGTTGGTCACGCAGGATGCCGATACCGAGCGGGACCACGCCGAACGCGAGGCCCTGGAGGGCCCGTCCGACAAGGAGCGGGGCGAGAGTGTCGCCGAGCGCGGCGGTGACCGATCCGGCGATCAGCAGGGCGAGGGCGGCGAGCAGCGTGCGGCGCCTGCCGTACAGGGCGCCGAGTCGGCCCAGGAGCGGGGTGGCGACGGCGGCGGCGACCAGGGTGACGGTGACCGCCCAGGCAGCGCCCGAGGCGGAGGTGCCCAGCAGTCCCGGCAGTTCGGGGACGACCGGGACGACCAGGGTCTGGGTGAGCGAGACCACGATCCCGGCGAAGGTCAGCGTGATCCCTGCGAAGGCCGGCGCGGCGACGGGCGGAGCGGGCCGCGCTGGGGCATGGGGCATGGTGGGGCCTCCGTGATGGCGGATACGGATCGGCACAACTGCGCAGCATCGTAGGGCTAGTTGAAGAACTCAACCAATCAGCACATGCGGTGTGCGGCAGGTGAAGATCCCGGGCAGGAGGAGGCGCCCCTGCCCGGTTCCCGTCAGTCCCCGTCAGTCCCCGTCAGTCCTCGTCGGTCCCCGTCACGGTGTCAGAGCGAGCGCTCCAGATGGTCCGCGACCAGCTTCACGAACCGTCCGGGCTCCTTGGGCCGGCCGCCCTCGGCGAGCACCGCAAGACCGTGCAACAGCTCGGCGGTCTCGGCGAGTCCGGTCCGGTCCTCGCGCTCCCGGTACGCCTGGTTCAGGCCCTTGACCAGCAGATGCCCGGGGTTCAGCTCCAGGATCCGCTGGGCGGCGGGCACCTCCTGCCCCATCGCGCGGTACATGTTCTCCAGCGCCGGGGTGAGGTCGTCGGCGTCCGAGACGATGCACGCCGGGGAGACGGTGAGGCGGGAGGAGAGGCGCACCTCCTTGATGTCCGCGCCGAGTTGCTCCTTCATCCAGCCGAGCAGGGCGGCGTACTCCTCGCCCTGCTTCTCGCGCTCCTCGTCGGCCCGGGTGTCGTCCTCGGTGCCGAGGTCGACCTCGCCCTTGGCGACGGAACGCAGGCGCTTGCCGTCGAACTCGCCCACCACGTCGACCCACACCTCGTCGACGGGGTCGGTGAGCAGCAGGACCTCGATGCCCTTGGCGCGGAACGCCTCCATGTGCGGGGAGTTCTCGATGCTCTCGCGGGTCTCGCCGGTCAGGTAGTAGATGTCCTCCTGGCCGTCCTTCATCCGCTCCACATAGCCCGCCAGGGTGGTGGGCTCGCCGTCGGCGTGCGTGCTGGCGAACGACGCGACGGCGAGGAGGGCGTCCCGGTTGTCCGTGTCGGAGAGCAGCCCCTCCTTCAGGACGGAGCCGAACTCCCGCCAGAACGTGGCGTACCGGTCCGGTGCCGAGGTCATCATGTCCTTGACCGTGGACAGGATCTTCTTGGTCAGCCGGCGCTGCATCATCCGGATGTGACGGTCCTGCTGGAGGATCTCGCGGGAGACGTTCAGCGAGAGGTCCGCCGCGTCGACCACGCCCTTGACGAAGCGCAGATAGGGCGGCAGCAGCGCCTCGCAGTCGTCCATGATGAAGACGCGCTTCACATAGAGCTGCACACCGCGCTTGTAGCCCTGGGTGTAGAGGTCGTGCGGGGCGTGCGAGGGCACGAACAGCAGCGCCTGGTACTCGAAGGTGCCCTCCGCCTGGAGCCGGATCGTCTCCAGCGGCTCGCGCCAGTCGTGGCTGATGTGCTTGTACAGCTCGTGGTACTCGTCGTCGGACACCTCCTCGCGCGAGCGGGCCCACAGCGCCTTCATCGAGTTCAGCGTCTCGGGCTCGGCCTCGTCGGCCCCTTCGGTCCCGTCCGCCGTCTTCTTGGGCAGCAGCCGGATCGGCCAGGTGATGAAGTCGGAGTACCGCTTGACGATGTCCTTGATCGTCCAGGCGGAGGTGTAGTCGTGGAGCTGGTCGTCGGAGTCCGCCGGCTTGAGGTGCAGGGTGACCGAGGTGCCCTGCGGCGCGTCCTCCACCGTCTCCAGCGTGTACGTGCCCTCCCCGCGCGACGACCAGCGGGTGCCGTGGCCCTCCCCGGCGTGCCGGGTCACCAGGGTCATCTCGTCGGCGACCATGAAGCCGGAGTAGAAGCCGACGCCGAACTGGCCGATGAGCCCCTCGGCCCCGCCCTCGTCCTGCGCCTCGCGCAGTTCCTTGGCGAACTGGGCGGTGCCGGAGTTGGCGATGGTGCCGATCAGCCGGCCCACCTCGTCGTACGACATCCCGATGCCGTTGTCCCGCACGGTGAGGGTACGGGCCTCGTCGTCGGTCTCGATCTCGATGTGCAGGTCGGAGACGTCTGCGCCGGGGAGGTCGTCCTTCAGCGCGGCCAGGCGCAGCTTGTCCAGCGCGTCGGACGCGTTGGAGACGAGCTCGCGCAGGAAGACGTCCTTGTTCGAGTAGACCGAGTGGATCATCAACTGGAGGAGTTGACGGGCCTCTACCTGGAACTCAAACGTTTCAGTCGGCATGGTTCGCGTGCACCTCACGGGTTCTGGTGTCTCCAGGACTGGTCGGCCCACTCTAAAACACCAAGTCAGGCAGCCCTGAAGCCTGTTCGAGGCCGGCGACCCGAGTCGCACGGACCTTCGATCACCCGTGCGACGGCCCGTGCGACCGGCCGGATGACGGTCGTGTGACCGACCGAGCACGCTCCCCCACCTTGTCCTCGCCCGTTCTCCGACCTAGCCTGAGTTTGTGCCGCAAATAAACAAAACCCGATCGCACAACGCCGTGCCGGGCCCCATGACCGACCTCACCCGCCTCCGCATCGCCCTGACCGCCTTCTTCGCCCTGGACGGCTTCGTCTTCGCCGGCTGGGTGGTCCGCATCCCCGCGATCAAGGAGCAGACCGGCGCCTCGGCCGGCGACCTGGGTCTCGCGCTCCTCGGGGTGTCCGCGGGCGCGGTCGTCACGATGACGCTGACCGGCCGCCTCTGCCGCCGCTACGGCAGCCATCCGGTCACCGTGGCCTGCGCGGTCCTGCTCGCGCTGAGCGTCACCCTGCCTCCGCTGACCCACTCGGTACCCGCGCTCGGCGCCGCGCTGTTCGTCTTCGGCAGCGCCTACGGCGGGATCAACGTGGCGTTCAACAGCGCCGCCGTCGACCTGGTCCGCGCGCTGCGCAGACCGATCATGCCGACCTTCCACGCGGCGTTCAGCCTGGGCGGCATGATCGGCGCCGGGCTGGGCGCACTGGTCGCGGGTTCCCTGTCCCCCACGCGCCATCTGCTCGGGCTCGGCGTCATCGCCCTGCTGGTGACGGCCCTGGCGGGTCCCACCCTGCTGCGGCAGGCGCCGCCCCGGCCGCCGGACGACCACGCCCCGGAATCACCGGGCACCCGAACCCCGGAATCGCTGAACCCCCACACCCGCCGGCTCGTGATCGTCTTCGGCCTCATCGCCCTGTGCACGGCCTACGGCGAGGGCGCCCTCGCCGACTGGGGCGCGCTCCATCTCCAGCAGGACCTGGGGTCGTCGGCCGGTGCCGCGGCGATCGGTTACTCGTGTTTCGCGCTCGCCATGACCATCGGCCGCCTCACCGGCACGACGCTGCTGGAACGGTTCGGCCACACCCGTACGGTGGTGATCGGCGGCTCGGTCGCGGCGTCCGGGATGCTGCTCGGCTCCCTGGCTCCGGCGCTGTGGGCGGCGCTGCTGGGGTATCTGATCACCGGGCTCGGGCTGGCCAATCTCTTCCCGGTGGCCGTCGAACGCGCGGGCACCCTGGCCGGGCCCAGCGGCGTGGCCGTCGCGTCCACCCTGGGCTACAGCGGCATGCTGCTCGGGCCGCCGGCGATCGGTTTCATGGCCGAGTGGTTCTCCCTGTCCGCCGCCCTGACCAGCGTGGCCGTCCTGGCGGGCCTGGCGGCGCTCATCGGCCTCGGCACACGTCGCGTGAACTGACTGGCGGTCCGATGTGCGGGGCGACTGGTGGGCCGGTCAGCCCCGCACGGCTACCATCAGTCAGCCGGCGCCGACCCCCGGGCCGGCGAGCATGCGCGTCAGCACCGCGCGCTGCACGGGCAGGACGTCGCCGTGCAGCGCGCGCCCCTTCCCGGTGAGCGCCACCCGGACGCCCCTGCGGTCCTCGGCGCACATCCCGCGCTCCACGAGACCGTCCTTCTCCAGCCGGGCGATCAGCCGGGACAGCGCGCTCTGGCTGAGGTGGACCCGCTCGGCGATCTCCTGGACGCGGTAGCTGCACACGGCGCCGGGCACACCGCTCTCCGCGAGCACGTCGAGGACCTCGAAGTCGCTGGCGCACAGGCCGTGTCGCCCCAGAGCCCGGTCGAGTTCGCAGTGGGTGCGCGCATGCAGCGCGAGCATGTCCCGCCACTGCTCCACGAGCCCCTGATCGGCCTCAACGGGCTGCCCCGCCCCGGACTTCTTCGCCGTCATGGCCCGCACCGTAGCAGAGAATTCATTTTATTGCACTGGAATTAAATGCGCTTGCATTCGATGCATGCGCATGTAATCTCTCGGGCATGACCTCTCCGCTCCCCAACTCCGCGTCGCCCTCCTCGGCGGTGCGCTGGACCTCCCGGCTGTGGGGCACCCTGCTGGTGCTCTGTGCCGCGATGTTCCTGGACGCGCTGGACGTGTCGATGGTCGGCGTCGCCCTGCCGTCGATCGGCTCCGACCTCGGCCTGTCCACCTCGACCCTGCAATGGATCGTCAGCGGCTACATCCTGGGCTACGGCGGCCTGTTGCTCCTCGGCGGCCGCGCGGCCGACCTGCTGGGACGCCGCCAGGTCTTCCTGGTCGCCCTCGGCGTCTTCGCGCTGGCCTCGCTGCTCGGCGGTCTCGTGGACTCCGGTCCGCTGCTGATCGCCAGCCGCTTCATCAAGGGCCTGAGCGCGGCCTTCACCGCCCCGGCCGGTCTGTCGATCATCACGACGACGTTCCCGGAGGGCCCGCTGCGCAACCGCGCCCTCTCCATCTACACCACCTGCGCCGCGACCGGCTTCTCGATGGGCCTGGTCCTCTCCGGCCTGCTGACCGAGGCCAGTTGGCGGCTGACCATGCTGCTCCCGGCGCCGATCGCGCTGCTCGCCCTGCTGGCCGGCCTCAAGCTGCTGCCGCGCAGTGAGCGCGAACGCGACCACAACGGCTACGACGTCCCCGGCGCCGTCCTCGGCACCGCGTCGATGCTGCTGCTGGTCTTCAGCGTCGTCCAGGCCCCGGAGGCCGGCTGGGCCTCCGCCCGTACGCTGCTGTCGTTCCTCGCCGTCGCCGTCCTGCTGACCGCCTTCGTCATGGTCGAACGCCGCTCCCCCGGACCGCTGATCCGGCTCGGTGTGCTGCGCTCCGGCAGCCAGGTCCGCGCCCAGCTCGGCGCGATGGCCTTCTTCGGTTCATACGTCGGTTTCCAATTCCTCGCGACGCTCTACATGCAGTCGCTGCTGGGCTGGTCGGCCCTGCACACGGCCCTCGCGTTCCTGCCGGCCGGCGCGCTGGTGGCGGTCTCCTCGACCAAGGTGGGCGCGATCGTGGACCGGTTCGGCACGCCCCGGCTGATCGTGGCGGGCTTCGCCCTGATGGTCGTCGGATACGCGCTGTTCCTGCGGGTCGACCTCGACCCGGTCTACGCGGCGGTGATCCTGCCCAGCATGCTGCTGATCGGCGCGGCCTGCGCGCTGGTCTTCCCCTCGCTCAACATCCAGGCCACCAACGGCGTCCCCGACCACGAGCAGGGCATGGTCTCGGGACTGCTCAACACCTCCGTGCAGGTGGGCGGGGCGATCTTCCTCGCCGTGGTGACGGCCGTGGTGACCGCGGGCGCCCCGGACGACCCCACCCCGCAGGCCGTCCTCGACAGCTACCGTCCTGGCCTCGCGGTCGTGACGGCCGTCGCCGCGGCGGGCTTCCTGGTCACCCTCACCGGGCTGCGCACCCGGCACGGACGGACCTCGGTCGTCGTGGCCAAGTCCCCAGTGCCGGAAGCTAGTTCGGCAACAGAGGCGGAGCCGGTGGCGATCCGCGACTAGGACGCACCACCGGCCGTTCGGACCGGGCCCCACTCACCTCCGCAGGCCGCCCGCCGCGCACCCCGCGCACGGGCGGCCCCGTCACGTCCCGGCCCTCCCCCGCCGCCACGCCCTGTGGGATGATCGACGGCGTGATCGATTCCCCCGTGCGGAAGGGCGTCTTGCGCCCCACCCGATGACCTGGCCGGACGAGGCCGTGGCCGACGGCTCCGCCACGACACCCGGCCACCCGTCCCGCAGCGCCCTCTTCACCGCCGTACACGGCGACCCCGCCGGTCCCGTAGCCACGCGACTGCTCCACCTCGCGCACGCCGAGGCCCCGCACGTCCGCCGCGCGGCCCTGGACCTCCTGCATATCCTGGCGGGGACGCGGGCGGTCGACGCCGCCCTGACCCGGCTCGACGACCCGGACGCGGGGGTACGGCACCGGGCCGCGCGGCTCGTCGGCCATTTCGGCCGACCCGACCAGGTACGCGCCGCCCTCGCCGCAGTCCCCGATCCCGTCGTACGCACCCTCCTGGCCGCCTCGCTCGGCCCCGCCGTCGCCCGCCTCGGGGACGATCGCCTCGCGTCGGTCCGTTTTCTCGCCCGGCTGCACCTCCTGCGCACGGCCCCGCCCGCGCGGTGGCGCGCGCTGGACGCGGCGCTCTTGGCGGACGCCGAAGAGGCGGCATTCCATCTGGAGGACGCCGGACGCCTCTGGGCCGGTGCCCTCCACCAACTGGCGCGCGAACAGCACGCGTACGACATCGCCGCCCGCCTTCTCACGGCCCCCGGCACCCGGGGCGTGGGCGCCGAACTCGCCCGCGAGGCGTGCCACATCTGGCGGGCCGCGCCGGTCGCACTGCTGCCGCTGCTCGTCCGCCACCAGAGCCAGGAGACCGAGACCACCTCGGTCCTCGACAAGGCCGTCGCCACCGCCCTGCTCTCCGAAGCCGCGCGGCGCACGCATCGGAGCCTGCTCGCCGAACTGCCGTACCCGCCACCACCGGTCGCCATGACCGCGCCCGCACCGCTGACGGCCGCGTCCGCCGCGCTGTTGCTCGCCGCAAAGCCGGTGGGGATCGTCCGGCTGCGGCGGGCAGGCGACATCTTCGGCGCGCTGCTGGACGCCGGTCCGCTGTCCTTCCGGCAGGCGGCCCAGCTCTACAACCTCACCTTCCACCGCCCCGGCCGGGCGCAGGCGGAGTGCGCCCCGCTGTGGCTGCGGCACGCCGGTCCGGCCGCGCTGCCCCAGCTCTTGGCCCTCATGACACCGCACTTGGCGGACTACGCGATCGGCACCTACTATCTCGCGGGTCTGGCCCGGATGGGCCGCGACGCCCGGCCCGCGCTGCCGGCCGTGACGGCGTTGATCGACCGGCGCACTCGCATCCCCGTCAACGACTCCACCCGCGACGGCGAGACGCGCATCGACGAACGTCTCCTCGCCGCCGCCCTCGACACCCGTCGGGCGATCCTCGCGGACCTGCGCTGAACCGGGGCTCGGGCAGGGGCGGTTGCCGCCTCGGTCGCAGGGCTGTGAGACTCGGGTCTATGGGCGGGGACGGGTATCAGGCGCGCCGTGCGCAGGCCGAGCGGGACGCGATCACTGTGGAGATCGGGTACGCGCTGTGCAGCGCGGCGTTCGTGGCGGTGGTGGCCTTCGGGGCGCTGGCCGGACCGGCGCTGCTCCTCGAACTGCCTCACCCGGTCGAGACGTTCCTGACGCGGGCGGGACTCGTGCTCGCGCCGGTGGTGTTCGTGGTCCGGGCGGTCGGCGTGCTCGTCGCTTTCCGGCAGGGCCCTCCTCAGCCCAGCCAGCCCGGCCGGACGAGCCCCGACTCGTAGGCGAGGACGACCAGTTGAGCCCGGTCGCGGGCGCCCAGCTTCACCATGGTGCGGCTGACGTGGGTCTTGGCGGTGAGCGGGCTGACGACCAGGCGGCGGGCGATCTCCTCGTTGGACAGGCCGATGCCGACCAGCGCCATCACCTCCCGCTCCCGTTCGGTCAGCCGGTTCAACTCAGTCGCCGCGGCGGGCTCTTTGGAGCGGGCGGCGAACTCCGCGATGAGCCGGCGCGTCACGCCGGGCGACAGCAGCGCGTCCCCGGCCACCACCGCCCTTACGGCGCGCAGGAGTTCGTCGGGTTCGGTGTCCTTCACCAGGAAGCCCGAGGCACCGGAGCGGATCGCCTCGAAGACGTACTCGTCGAGTTCGAAGGTGGTGAGCATGACCACCCTCACCTCGGCGAGCGTCTCGTCGTCGGTGATCCGGCGGGTGGCGGCGAGCCCGTCGAGCACGGGCATCCGGATGTCCATCAGGACGACGTCCGGCCGCAGGGCCCGCACCAGGCGCACCGCCTCGTCGCCGTCGGCGGCCTCCCCGGCCACCTCGATGTCGGACTGCGCGTCGAGCAGCGCCCGGAAGCCCGCCCGGACGAGCGACTGGTCGTCGGCCAGCAGAACGCGGATCACCGGTCCTCCCTCTTCTCCGCCGGGAGTTCGGCGAGCACCCGGAAGCCGCCGTCGGGGCGCGGTCCCGCCTCGATGGTGCCACCCAGCGCGGCGGCCCGCTCCCGCATCCCGGCCAGCCCGTTGCCGCTGCCGCCCGCGTCCGCGCCGGTCGCCGGACCGTCGTCGTCGACGCGCAGCCGTACCACCGTGCCCGCACGCTCCAGGTGCACGCGCGCGTGCCGGGAACCGGAGTGGCGGACGACGTTGGTCAGGGCCTCCTGGACGATCCGGAACGCGGCGAGGTCGGTGCCGGGCGACAGCCGGGGCCGCTCTCCCAGCACCTCGACGGTGAGCCCGGCCCGCGCCGCCTGTTCCACCAGCTCGGGCAGCCGGTCCAGGCCGGGTGCGGGGGCGCGCGGCGCGGCGCCGGGCGCGCGGAGGGTGTCGAGCACCTGGCGGACCTCGCCGAGCGCCTCCTTGCTGGCGGACTTGATGGTGGTGAGGGCGGTGCGGGCCTGGTCCGGGTCGGAGTCCAGGAGGGCGAGGCCCACACCGGCCTGCACGTTGATGACGGCGAGGCTGTGCGCGAGGACGTCGTGCAGTTCCCTGGCGATCCGCAGCCGTTCCTCGTCGGCGCGCCGCCGGGCCGCCTGCGCGCGCTCGGCACGGTCCCTGGCCCACTGCTCGCGCCGGGCCCGGGCCAGCTCCGCGACCGCCACGATCGCCACCACCCAGCCGGTGACGACGATCTCCTGCGCGAAGGAGGCGGGCGCGTCCCCGGCCGGCGGCAGCCACCGGTACAGCCAGTGCGCGACGAGCAGATGGACGGCACACAGGATGCCGAGCGCCGTCCACGCGGCGCGGCGGTGCCCGGCGACGACGGCGGCGAAGCAGGCCACGGCCACCGTGAGGAACACCGGCCCGTACGGGTATCCGGCGCCCAGGTAGACCGCGGCCGTGACCGCCGTACTGAACACGACCGCCACCGGATGGCGGCGGCGCCACAGCAGCAGACCGCAGGCGACAACGAGCAGCACGCGCGCGAAGGGGTCGAGCGCGGCACGCTCGCCCTGCTGGGCGTGGGCCGCGACGGTGGAGCCGGCCAGCACGAGGACGGTCAGCAGCAGGGTGGAGCGCCAGGGCCAGGGCGCGGTGCGGGGCTCGTCGTCAGCCCAGTCGTCCGCCCAGGGGCGCGGCCACCGTCGGGGGCGGCCGCCGCCCCTGCGCTCCTGTTGTTCGTCCATGGGCGCCACGCTAGACGCCACCGGCCGGGCCGGACGTCCGCCGGACGGGGTGACCGGCCGTACTCCCGCTGTCGTACGCAGCAGGGGACTAGTGAGGATCGTCCTGGGGCGGCCGCAGCCCGACGCCGAGGGCGAGCCGGGTCACGGCGTGGCGGAAGAAGGGCTCGCGGTCCTCGACCACCCGGTGGAACTGGCCGAACAGCTCGAAGCCGACCAGTCCGTACAGCTCGGCCCAGGCGGCGACCAGGGCGGCGGCCGCGGCGGGCGGCAGGTCGGGGGCCAGGTCGGCGGCGATCCGCTCGGCCTCGGCGCGCAGTTCGGCCGGCAGCGGCAGCTCGGCGAGGCCGGGGCCCTGATGCGCGTCCCGGACGATCCCGATGAGGAGGAGGCCGACCCGGGCCGCGGCGGGGACGGTCGACTCGGGGGCGTGGTAGCCCGGCACGGGCGAGCCGTAGATGAGCGCGTACTCGTGCGGATGGGCCAGCGCCCAGCCGCGGACCGCCTCGCAGACGGCCACCCAGCGCTCGACCGGCCCGGCGGGTGCGGCTGGTTCGGCAGCGTCCGCCCCGGTGCCCGCCCCGGCCCCCGCGACGACGGCCGCGTGGGCGGTCTCCGCGCGCTCGCCGAGGGAGTCGTAGGCGTCGATGATCAGCGCGGTCAGCAGGTCGTCGCGGCTGGGGAAGTAGCGGTAGAGCGCGGAGGAGACCATGCCCAGTTCACGGGCGACGGCGCGCAGCGACAGCTTGGCGGCGCCCTCGTCGGCGAGCTGTCGGCGGGCCTCCTCCTTGATGGCGGCCGTGACTTCGATCCTGGCGCGGGCGCGGGCCCCCTGGGCGGTGCGGCTCATGGGGGCAGTCTTCCACGGAAACGAGAGCGGTGCACATGTTCGAGAGCGGTGAACCGAAAAGAGAGCACTGCTCTTGCAATGACGTACGGGTCTGGGGCAGACTCGAAGGGAACCGAGAGCACCGCTCTCCGAAATCGACCGGGGGTCGTCATGTCGTCGTCGCCTTACTACCTCAAGGGCAGCCCGCTCAACGTCCGGCTGAACAGCGTGATCGGCTGGCTCGCCCGGCACGGGCTGAGCCTCGCGGGCTCGGCGGAGATGTCCGTCAAGGGCCGCAAGAGCGGCCGGATGCAGCGCATTCCGGTCAACCCGCACACCTACGAGGGCGCGCGGTACCTGGTCTCGGCCCGCGGGCACTCACAGTGGGTGCGCAACATGCGGGCCGCGGGCGGCGGGGAGCTGCGGGTCGGGCGCAAGGTGCGCACCTTCACCGCGGTGGAGCTGCCCGACGCGGAGAAGCTCCCGATCCTGCGGACCTACCTGGAGAAATGGGGCTGGGAGGTCAACCAGTACTTCCAGGGCGTCACGGCCAAGTCCACGGACGAGGAGATCGTGGCGGCGGCCCCCGACCATCCGGTGTTCCGGATCACGGTCGAGGGCTGAGCCCGCGCCTCGTCGAGGAACCGCTCAGACGTCGTCCTTCTCGCCGTCGGAAGCGGCCGCCTCCGGGGCCTCCGCGTCGGCCGACGGCGTCGCCTCGCGCCGGTCCATCGCGTTCAGCGCGCGCTGGGCCATCGGGTGCGCGCGGACCAGTTCGCCCAGGGTGGTGCGCCCGCGCGTGATGTCGGCGAACGCCCGCCAGGCCGGGCGGACGCCGGTGAGCGCCGCGTGGAAGAGGCCGGGGCGGCGCTCGAAGATCGCCAGCATCCGCTTGCCGACGGCCATCTCCACGCCGAGGCCCGCCTTCACGGCGAACGCGTAGTTCAGCGCCTGGCGGCGGGTGTCCACCGCGTCGTGCGCCTCGGAGACGCGCACCGCCCATTCGCCGGCCAGCCGGCCCGAGCGCAGGGCGAAGGAGATGCCTTCGCGGGTCCACGGCTCCAGCAGACCCGCCGCGTCACCACAGACCAGCACCCGGCCCCGGGAGAGCGGGGAGTCGTCGGCACGGCAGCGCGTCAGATGGCCGGAGGAGATGCTCGGTTCGAAACCGGCGAGGCCCAGCCGGCCGATGAAGTCCTCCAGATAGCGCTTGGTGGCGGCGCCCTCGCCGCGCGCGGAGATCACCCCGACCGTCAGGGTGTCGCCCTTGGGGAACACCCAGCCGTAACTGCCGGGCATCGGGCCCCAGTCGATGAGGACGCGCCCCTTCCAGTCCTCCGCGACGGTGTCGGGCACCGGGATCTCCGCCTCCAGGCCGAGGTCCACCTGGTCGAGCTTCACGCCGACATGGGCTCCTATGCGGCTGGCGCTGCCGTCCGCGCCGACCACGGCGCGTGCCAGCACGGTCTCGCCGCCCTGGAGGACGACCGCGACCGTGCGCCGGTCCGGCACCGCCGAGCCGTGCTGCTCCACGCGCGCGACGGTGGCGCCCGTCCGCAGTTCGGCGCCCGCCTTCTGGGCGTGCTCCACGAGCTGCTGGTCGAACTCGGGCCGGTTGATCAGCCCGAACAGCATGTGCCGGGAGCGGCGGGTGCGGGTGAAGCGCCCGTTGTTCGAGAAGGTCACCGCGTGCACCCGGTCACGGAAGGGGAGTTCGAAGCCGGGCGGGAGCGCGTCACGGGAAGGACCGATGATGCCGCCGCCGCACGTCTTGTAGCGGGGCAGCTCCGCCTTCTCCAGCAACAGGACGCGCCGCCCCGCGACCGCCGCCGCGTAGGCGGCCGAGGCCCCCGCGGGTCCCGCGCCCACCACGACGACGTCCCACACCTGCCGCACGTCGTCCGCCGAAGAGTTCTCGCTGCTCACGATGGTCTACTGCTCCCGATCAAGCCGCCTGCCGCACCTGTCCCCCGCATCCTACGGCGGAGATCGTCGCGGTCCGATGACGGTCCGCTGTGGCAGGATCGGCGGCGTGCGCGACCCCATCCCGGCACCGCGTACGCTCGCACGGTCCCCCGAACGGACCCGTGTCACCCCGTACAACGTCGCACCCACAAGGAGCGTGCCCATGTCGTCGAATCCGGTCGCCGAGACCGTCGCCTCGCTGATGCCCAGGGCGAAGGCGGAGCTCACCGAACTGGTGGCCTTCTCCTCGGTGGCGGACTTCGACCAGTTCCCGAGGAGCGAGAGCGAGGCGGCGGCCGCGTGGATCGTGGACGCGCTGCGCGCCGAGGGCTTCCAGGATCTCGCCGTCCTCGACACGCCGGACGGCACCCAGTCGGTCTACGGCCACCTCCCCGGACCCGAGGGCGCGAAGACCGTACTCCTCTACGCCCACTACGACGTGCAGCCCCCGCTGGACGACGCGGCCTGGACGACCCCGCCCTTCGAGCTGACCGAGCGCGACGGACGCTGGTACGGGCGGGGCAGCGCCGACTGCAAGGGCGGCGTCATCATGCACCTGCTCGCGCTGCGCGCCCTCAAGGCGAACGGCGGCGTCCCGGTCCACGTCAAGGTGATCGTGGAGGGCTCGGAGGAGCAGGGCACCGGCGGTCTGGAGCGGTACGCCGAGGCACACCCCGAGCTGCTCGCCGCCGATGCCGTCGTCATCGGCGACGCGGGCAACTTCCGGGTCGGTCTGCCCACCGTCACCTCCACCCTGCGCGGCATGACCATGCTGCGGGTGAGCGTCGACACTCTGGCGGGCAATCTGCACTCCGGCCAGTTCGGCGGTGCCGCGCCCGACGCGCTGGGCGCGCTGATCCGCGTCCTGGACTCGCTGCGCGCCGAGGACGGCTCGACGACCGTGGACGGCCTCACCGACGACGCCCGCTGGGACGGACTCCAGTACGACGAGCAGCAGTTCCGCCAGGACGCCAAGGTGCTGGACGGCGTGGAGCTGATCGGCTCCGGCACGGTCGCCGACCGCATCTGGGCGCGGCCCGCCGTCACCGTCCTCGGCATCGACTGCCCGCCGGTCGTCGGCGCCACCCCGTCGGTGCAGGCGAGCGCCCGCGCGCTGATCAGCCTGCGGGTGCCGCCGGGCCAGGACGCGGCCGAGGCGACGAAGCTGCTCCAGGCCCACCTGGAGGCCCACATTCCGTGGGGCGCGCGCGTGAGCACCGAACAGATCGGCCAGGGCCAGCCCTTCAGCGCCGACACCACCAGCCCGGCGTACGCGGCGATGTCCGACGCGATGGCGGTGGCCTACCCCGGCCAGGAGATGCAGTACGCCGGCCAGGGCGGCTCCATCCCCCTCTGCAACACCCTCGCCGCCCTCTATCCGAACGCGGAGATCCTCCTCATCGGCCTGAGCGAGCCGGAGGCCCAGATCCACGCGGTGGACGAAAGCGTCTCCCCGGAGGAACTGGAACGCCTGTCGGTGGCGGAGGCACTGTTCCTGCGGAACTACGCGGGGAGCTGAGGGGGTCGGGGCTGCGGCCGCCGCCGGGGGTCACCTGAGCCCTGGCGGCAGCACACCGCTCCTGAACGGCGCCGAGCCGGTGGCCCGGGTCGTGCGCGCACGCGCGGTGGATGCATGGCGGGCAGGGCGCACCGGGCGACCACGGCCCCGGCCCGCGCCCCTTCGGGCTGCGCCGAGCGGACGGCCGGGCCCCGGCGGACCCGACGGGGCATGGACGCGACGTGCGGCAGGTGGGGGACGCCGTCGTGGGGGGGCGCGGACCTTGGCCTGCGGCTGGACGGCCCCCCGCACCCCTTTGAGTGGCGCTGAGCCGTCGGCACGGGTGCCCCCGCCCACGCGTGCGTGCCAGTGGGACGGGCACGCGCGCGTGGGCGGGAGGCACCCGTGCCGCAGCACATACGTCATCAGCGGGCGCACTCGGCCCATCACCACCGCCCGTGCCGGACCGACCACTCGCCCCCGAAGCGTCGCCGAACCGGTGACCCCGGCGGCGGACCCGATGGCGGGCAGAGGACGCATACGCACCGGCAGAACCGGCACGCGCGCGTCTGCTGCGGCGGCGCGCGGGTGCCGTACGACGCATGCGGCCGATCCCCCGCCCACCCGCGGACGGCTGATGTCTGTACGGACTGATGAGGTGCGGGCCGGTGCAGGGGTGGCCTGCCCGGTGCGCGGCGCCCATGTCGCCGACGGTCGGTCGGCGTCCAGCCAGGCGCAGGCGCAGGCGCAGGTCGATGCGAGTGCGAGCGCACTTGGCCACCGTGGGCGGCGGTCAGCCGACCGGTACGCCCGCCTCCAGGTACAGCGCGGCGCCGCGTTCCCGTGCCCGGAGGGCCCAGCGGAGGCGTTCGTAGCGGACCGGGGGGAGCAGCCCGGCCGCCTCCTCCTCGGTGGCGAAGCGCCAGCCGCGCAGTTCGGGGCCGGGCAGCAGCAGTTCTTCCGCGTCGGCGGAATCGAGGCGTCCGCCGTCGAAGAGGAGGCGCAGTCCGCCGTATCCGGGCGGCAGGGGCCGTTCCCAGTCGACGACCAGCAGCCGGGGTACGTCGGTCAGGCGGATCCCGGTCTCCTCCTGGACCTCGCGCATCCCCGCGCGCGCGGGAGCCTCCCCGGGTTCCACGACCCCGCCCGGGAACTCCCAACCCGGCTTGTAGGTCGGGTCGACCAGCAGCACGCGGTCCTGTTCGTCGAAGAGCAGCACCCCGGCGGCCAGTGTCTCGGCGGTGGGCTCCGGGGTCTGCACGATCTCGCAGACCGGTGCGGCGCCGCTGCCGACGGCCTCGACGATCCGGGCGGCGGACTCGCCCGGGGTGAGAGGCCCGGTGTCGATGAGATGCGCGTCGGCAGTGAGCCAGGAGGCCAGCGCGGCCCGGTAGGGCTCGATGTGGTCGTAGGACCACTGGCGGATCCGTATCTCGCCGTCGGGAAGTTCGGGCGGTATCTCGCGGTCGGCTATCCGCTCGCGCAAAATCGTTTCCGCCGGGGCGAGAAGCACATGGCGGACCGGAATCCGGCGGGCGGCGAGACCGCCGAAGATCTCGTCCCGGTACTCCTGGCGGAGCAGGGTCATGGGGACGACGAGGGTGCCGCCGACCTCGTTGAGCAGGGCGGCGGCGGTGTCGATCACGAGCCGGCGCCAGATCGGCAGGTCCTGGAGGTCACCGACCTCGGCGAGGTGTTTGGGCGGCAGCAGGTGCGGGAGCGCCGCGCCGATGACCTCGGGGTCGAAGAGCGTGCTGTTCGGGAGCAGGTCGATCAGTTCCCGTGCGGTGGTGGTCTTTCCCGCACCGAACGCGCCGTTGATCCAAACGACGGTCACGTTTCCCCCTCTTCTGTTGGCCCCCTGTGGCTTGCCCGCTCCACCCTGCCACGGAAACCAGTTCGCGTTGAGGTCACATGAACGCCGTGGCGCCGGTGCCCCTGTCCCGCGGGGCACCGGCGCCGATGTCCGCTGCGTACCGGCGTGCGGCGTCAGGCGCCCTGCCCGAGCGCGTCGTCCTCGACGGCCAGGCTGTCGCTGGCGACGGTGTGGTCCAGCTCGCTGAGGGCGTCACCGACGTTCAGACGATCGAGGTCCTCGGCACCGAGGCCGTGCGAGGGGGTGATCGCCGCGACGACGAACCCGGTGGCGAGGGAGGCGATGGCGAGCATGCTGCGCTTCTTCATACCCGCCCCAACTGCCGGACCGCCCCCGGGGTCACGCGATTCCCCGTCCCTCCCACCTGACATGCCCCGACCGGGTGGACGGCGCCGCGATCCTCGCCTCGTCGGCTGCGAAACAGCCTCAGGCGCCGTCGAGGACCGGCCCAGCCGTCGTAGGGGCCCGGTTGGTCGCAAGCCCAGACCGCACGGCCCGCGGCGGCACCGTCGCCGTAACCCCGGACCTCAGCACGGCCAGCGAGACCAGCCCCTCCCCCGCCGCCCCACCCCGCCCCAGCCCACCGGAACGTTCCTTCACAAAGCCCGCCCCCTCACACGCCCGCCGCCGCCACCCCCGCCAGCGCCGCCGCGGCCGCCCCCACGAGGCCCGCGTCCGTGCCCATGCGGGCCGGGGCCACCGTCAGGGGGCGGACGAAGGAGAGGGTGGCGTAGTCGGCGAGGTAGCGGCGCAGCGGGGTGAAGAGGATCTCGCCCGCCTTGCCGACGCCGCCGCCGATCACCGCGATGTCGATCTCGACGAGGGTCGCCGTGGCCGCGATGCCCGCGGCGAGGGCCTGGGCGGCGCGGTCGAAGGAGGCGCGGGCGACCGGGTCGCCGGTGCGGGCCGCAGCGGCGACCGCGGCCGCGGAGGTGTCGCCGTCGGGGCCGGGCACCCAGCCGTTCTCCAGGGCCCGCCGGGCTATGTTGGGCCCGCTGGCGATGCGCTCCACGCAGCCCCGGGCGCCGCACGGACAGGGATCGCCGTCCAGGTCGACGCTGATGTGGCCGATGTGGCCGGCGTTGCCCGTGGGGCCCGTGTGCAGTCGGCCCCCCAGGACCAGACCGCCGCCCACCCCCGTGGAGACGACCATGCACAGGGCGTTGTCATGGCCGCGCGCGGCGCCCTGCCAGTGCTCGGCCGCGGTGATCGCCACCCCGTCGCCGATCAGCTCGACCGGAAGGTTCCCGGCCGCCGCCCGCACCCGGTCGACCAGCGGATAGTCGCGCCAGCCGGGCACGTTCACCGGGCTGACCGTGCCCCGGGAGGCGTCCACCGGACCCGCGCTGCCGATGCCGAGGGCGTAGGCCCGCGGCCACAGCGGTGACGAGGTCAGCTCGGCCAGCACCTCCTCGACGGCCCGCATGACGGTCTCGCCGTTCTCCCGCGCGGGCGTCGGCCGCTGGGCGCGCACCAGGATCGTGCCGTCGCCGCTCACCAGCGCCCCGGCGATCTTGGTGCCGCCGATGTCGAGCGCGGCCACGAGGTCGGTCTGCATCAAGGTCTCGGTTCTCCCCGTCAACCATGGAAAAGGCCCGGCCGGTGCAGCGCTGGGGGACGCGTGGCCGGAGATGGCGTTGGACAGTGTCCCCCGACTCTGACAACGTTGTCCAGGCTCTATGCTCGACGCCACATCCTCATACAACCCCAGGGACCCGCGCATCCCCTCGCAACATTTTGTGGAAGAGGCGTGGCCGGAGCCTCCCGTGGACGACAGGACAGGACACCGCACCGTGCCCGAGACGCCCCGCCGCCCCGACAGCCGTTACGGCAACCGTCCCACCATGAAGGACGTCGCCGCCCGTGCCGGAGTGGGACTCAAGACGGTCTCACGCGTGGTGAACGGCGAGCCGGGGGTCACCCCCGAGACCGAGCGGCGCGTCCAGGAGTCCATCGAGGCGCTCGGCTTCCGGCGCAACGACAGCGCCCGGGTCCTGCGCAAGGGACGCACGTCCAGCGTCGGCCTGGTCCTGGAGGACCTCGCCGACCCGTTCTACGGCGCCCTGGGCCGCGCCGTGGAGGAGGTGGCCCGCGCGCACGGCACGCTGCTCATCAACGGCTCCAGCGCCGAGGACCCCGAGCGCGAGCAGGAACTGGCGCTGGCGCTGTGCGCCCGCCGGGTGGACGGTCTGGTGGTGATCCCGGCCGGGGACGACCACCGCTATCTGGAGCCGGAGATCAAGGCGGGCGTGGCCACGGTCTTCGTGGACCGGCCGGCCGGCCGCATCGAGGCCGACTGCGTCCTGTCGGACAACTTCGGCGGTGCCCGCGAGGGGGTCGCCCATCTGATCGCGCACGGCCATCGCCGGATCGGCTTCATCGGTGACATGCCGCGCATCCACACCGCCGCCGAGCGGCTGCGCGGCTACCGGACCGCGATGGAGGACGCCGGGATAGCGGTCGAGGACGCGTGGATGTCGCTGGGCGTCACCGATCCGCGGCGGGTGCGCCGGGCCGCCGAGGAGATGCTGGACGGGCCCGATCCGGTCACGGCCGTCTTCTCGGGCAACAACCGGGTGACCGTCACGGTGATCCGGGTCCTCGCCGAGCGCAGCCGCCGGGTCGCCCTGGTGGGCTTCGACGACCTGGAGCTGGCCGACCTCCTCCAGCCGGGCGTGACCGTGGTCGCACAGGACCCGGCGGCCCTGGGCCGGACGGCGGCGGAGCGGCTGTTCCGGCAGTTGGAGGGCGGTCCCGTCACCCCCGAGCGGATCGAGCTGCCGACCCGGCTGATCGCGCGCGGCTCGGGCGAACTGCCCCCGGCGGACTGAGCCGCGATGGACGCACGGCACGCGCACCGCACCCTGGAGGCCCTGGGACTGGCCGGTTCGCCCCGCGACCAGCCGCTGTCGTATCCCGGCGCCTGGCCCGCGGAGTCCGGGCTGCTCGACGGCGATCTGCTGCTCCCCCTCGACCGCCTCTCCCACCCCGGCCGTACGCCGGTCCTGGCCGTCGGCTCCAACGCCAGCCCGGCCCAACTGCGGTACAAACTGGCCGTGTCGGGCGTGCGCTCGGCCGTCCCGATGGTGAAGTCCCGGGTCACCGGTGTCGAAGTCGGCGTCTCCGCGCACGTGAGCCTCCTGGGGTACCTGTCCGCCTCTCCCGTCGAAGCCCCGGGCAGGGAGCGGGAGTTGTTCGTCATCTGGCTGGACGACGCCCAACTCGCCGTCGTGGACGCCACGGAGCCGAACTACGACCGGGTCGCGCTGTCCGCCCCGCGGTTCCGGGTCGAGCTGGAGAACGGCGAGACGCTCCCCGAGGTGTTCTCGTACGTGAATCGCCATGGCGTCCTGCACGACGGCACCGGAACGCCGCGCACCCATCCTGGCCAGCGGGCGCTGATCACCGAACTCCTCGCGGGCTCACCGGCGTTGCGGATCCTGTTCGGGGTGACCCCGGAGGAGTTCGTGGCCCGCGCGCGGGCCGACGTGGGGCTCTGCGACCGGGGCACGCGCCTGTTCGCGGAGGAGAAGATGGTGACGCGTTCCGGTCTCGAGGATCTGCGGTGCGGTTAGGATCCGGGTACGGCATCGCGTGTCGGTCACCGTCCGGGTGAGGCATGGAGGTGCCCGTGAGTTTGCCTTACGGAGGCATTCCACACATGTCCGTCGAACTGAATCACACCATCGTCCACTCCCGTGACAACCGGGAGTCCGCCGAGTTCCTGGCCGGTCTGCTGGGGCTCGAAGTCGGCACCGAGTGGGGCCCGTTCGTCCCCGTGGACACCGCGAACGGCGTCACCCTGGACTTCGCCACGGTCCCCGCGGAGTCGATCGTCACCCAGCACTACGCGTTCCTCGTCTCCGACGACGAGTTCGACGCCGCCTTCGAGCGGATCACCGAGGCCGGGATCACGTACTTCGCGGATCCGCAGGGCCGGCAGCCGGGCGAGATCAACCATCACCACGGCGGCCGGGGCCTGTACTTCCTGGACCCGGCCGGGCACGGGATGGAGATCATCACCCGCCCGTACACCTTCCCCGAGCGGTAACCCCGCCCAGGGACCGGCGCTCATCGCGCCGTAGCCGTCAGATCCCCTCGCCGGGGTGCCGTGTAGCCCTCCAGGGCCGTCCGGGTCAGCCCGGTCGCTTCGGTCACCTCGGCGAGGTCGAGGGCGCCGCAGTCCAGGCCGCGCAGCAGATGGCCGCTGAGCGCCTTGGCGGTGGCCGGTTCGTCCATCACGTCGCCGCCGGCCCGGTTCGCGTACCGGGCGAGGCGCTCGGCGGCCGCGGCGAAGCTCTCGCGGTAGAAGGCGTAGACAGCCGCGTAGCGGGTCGGGAGATGGCCGGGGTGCATGTCCCAGCCCTGGTAGTAGGCGCGGGCCAGGGCGCGCCGGGTGAGGCCGTAGTGCAGCCGCCAGGCGTCGTGGACCCGCTCGGTGGGGCCGACGGGCAGGACGTTCGTGGAACCGTCCGAGACGCGTACGCCGGTGCCGGCGGCGGCGACCTGCATGACCGCCTTGGCGTGGTCCGCGGCCGGGTGGTCGCTGGCCTGATAGGCGGCGGAGACGCCGAGGCAGGCGCTGTAGTCGAAGGTGCCGTAGTGCAGTCCGGTGGCCCGGCCCTCGGCTGCCTGGATCATCCGGGCGACGGTCGCGGTGCCGTCGGTGGCCAGGATGGCCTGGCTGGTCTCGATCTGGATCTCGAAGCCGAGCCGGCCGGCGTCCAGCCCGCGCGCCTTCTCGAAGGCTTCGAGGAGACGGACCATGGCGGTGACCTGCTCGGGGTAGGTCACCTTGGGCAGCGTCAGCAGCAGTCCGCCGGGCAGGCCGCCGTGCTCCAGCAGGCCGGTGAGGAAGATGTCGAGGGTACGGATGCCCCGGTCACGCACCGCGGCCTCCATGCACTTCATGCGGATGCCCGTGTACGGGGGCGCGGTGCCGCGCGCGTGCGCCTCGGCGACCAGCCGGGCCGCACGGGCGGCGGTCTCGTCCTCCTCGGCGTCCGGGCGGGGGCCGTAGCCGTCCTCGAAGTCGACGCGCAGGTCCTCCACGGGCTCGCGCTCCAGCTTGGCGCGCACGCGCGTGTACACGGGCTCGGCGAGGTCGTCGGAGAGGCCGAGGACGGCGGCGAAGGAGGCGGCATCGGGCGCGTGCTCGTCGAGCGCGGCGAGGGCCCGGTCGCCCCAGGAGCGGACCGTGTCGGCGGCCAGGACGTCACCGGGGACGTAGACGGTGTGCACGGGCTGACGGGTGCCAGGGTCGCCGGGGTAGCGGCGGGCGAGTTCGGCGTCGACGGGGGCGAGGGAGGCGCCGATCTCCTCGCCGACGGCGTCCGCGAGGCTCGTCGTGACCTTCTCCTGCCGGCTCTGGCCCTGACCCATGCCGCGCCCTCCCGTTCCGCCCGTTCCCGCACCCGGAATCAACAATTTGTTGAACACGTTGCCCGAAGCTTGCCGTGGACCGTCCGGCGGGTCAACACCCCCTGTCCGGGCCGTGACCCGTGACGACCGCCGTGATCGTTGTGATCACTCCCGCACCCCGTGCCCCTTCCGCACGGCCGTGCCCACCTCCATCCTGGCTCACGAGGCGAAGGGGGACACATGACCGGCAGCGCGGGGCCGACGCGACGGACGGGGCTGAGGACGCTGGTGGCGGGCCTGGCCGCCGTACCGCTGCTCGGCACGGCCGCGGCGTCCCAGCCCCGCCACGAGGGCCTCGCGCCGCGCAGGACACCGCCGCGGGCGGCACCGCTCAGGGTCATGACCTTCAACCTCAGGGTGCCCGCCGTCAGCGACCCCTGGCCGGTCCGCCGTCCCGTCATGCGCACCCTGCTGCGCCGGGCGGCGCCGCACGTCATCGGCACCCAGGAGGGCCAGTTCACGCAGTTGCGGAACGTGTGGGGCGACCTCGGAGCGCACTACGACTGGATCGGCACGCCCGGCAGCGGCAACGAGGAGTCGACCGCCGTCTACTACGACGTCCGCCGCCTGGAACCCGTCGAGCACGACGTGTTCCGGCTTTCCGACACGCCGACCGTGCCCGGGTCCGAGACCTGGGGCGGCGCGTTCCCCCGGCTGGTCACCCGGGTCCGCTTCCGCGACCGGCTCGACGGGGGACGGGAGTTCCACGTCCTCAACACCCATCTGGACCATCGCAGCGCCTACGCACGCGCGCGTGCCGCCGCCCTGATCGCCGAGCGCGTCCGCGGCCTCGGCCCCGGTCTGCCGGTCCTGCTGACCGGCGACTTCAACGCCGCCGCGCACGCCAGTCCGGCCTACGACACGCTGCTGGCCTGCGGACTCGTGGACACCTGGGACACGGCTGCGCGGCGAGGGCCGGCGTACGGGACCTTCCACGGGTACCAGCCGCTGCGACCCGACGGGGACCGGATCGACTGGATCCTGGCGACACCGGGTGTCACCGTGCACCGGTCGTGGGTCGACACGTTCGCCGCGGCCGGGCAGTACCCGAGCGACCATCTGCCGGTGCTGGCGTCGCTGACCCTGCCCTGAGCCCGCACCGGGCCGGGCCGAGACGGAGCGAGGCCCCCGTGACCGGTGCGGTCACGGGGGCCTCGTACAGCCTGGCGGCGATCAGCCCTTGCGGGTCTTGATCTCCTCGGTGAGCTGCGGGACGACGTCGAACAGGTCGCCGACGACGCCGTAGTCGACCAGGTCGAAGATCGGGGCCTCGGCGTCCTTGTTGACGGCCACGATGGTCTTCGAGGTCTGCATGCCGGCGCGGTGCTGGATGGCGCCGGAGATGCCGTTGGCGATGTAGAGCTGCGGCGAGACGGACTTGCCGGTCTGGCCGACCTGGTTGGTGTGCGGGTACCAGCCCGCGTCCACCGCGGCGCGGGAGGCGCCGACGGCCGCGCCGAGGGAGTCGGCGAGGGCCTCGATGATCGCGAAGTTCTCCGCGCCGTTGACGCCACGGCCGCCGGAGACGACGATCGCGGCCTCGGTCAGCTCCGGGCGGCCGGTCGACTCACGGGCCGTGCGGCCGGTGACCTTGGTGCCGGTGGCCTGGGCGGAGAAGGTCACCGCGAGGGCCTCGACCGCACCGGCGGCCGGGGCGGCCTCGACCGCCGCGCTGTTGGGCTTGACGGTGATGACCGGAGTGCCGGTGGAGACCCGGGACTTGGTGGTGAAGGACGCGGCGAACACCGACTGGGTGGCCACCGGGCCCTCGTCGCCGGCCTCGAGGTCGACGGCGTCGGTGATGATGCCGGAGCCGATGCGCAGCGCCAGGCGGGCGGCGACCTCCTTGCCCTCCGCGGAGGACGGCACGAGGACGGCGGCCGGGGAGACGGCCTCGACGGCGGCCTGGAGCGCGTCCACCTTCGGTACGACGAGGTAGTCGGCGTACTCGGACGCGTCGTGGGTGAGGACCTTCACGGCGCCGTGCTCGGCGAGCGTGGCGGCGGTGTTCTCGGCACCGGCGCCGAGCGCGACGGCGACGGGCTCGCCGATGCGGCGGGCGAGGGTCAGCAGCTCGAGGGTCGGCTTGCGGACGGCACCGTCCACGTGGTCGACGTAGACGAGGACTTCAGCCATGGGATTGCTCTCCTGCGAAACGAAGTTGAGGGGCGGCGGTGGGCGTGTCGAGCCTTAGATGAACTTCTGGCTCGCGAGGTACTCGGCGAGCTGCTTGCCGCCCTCGCCCTCGTCCTTGACGATCGTGCCGGCGGTGCGGGCCGGGCGCTCGTTCGCGACGTCGACCGCGGTCCAGGAGCCCTCCAGGCCGACCTGCTCCGCCTCGATGTCGAGGTCGGACAGGTCCCAGGACTCCACCGGCTTCTTCTTGGCGGCCATGATGCCCTTGAAGGACGGGTAACGCGCCTCGCCCGACTGGTCGGTGACCGACACGACGGCCGGCAGGGCGGCCTCGAGCTGCTCGGAGGCGGCGTCGCCGTCCCGGCGGCCCTTGACCGTGCCGTCCTCGACGGAGACCTCGGACAGCAGGGTGACCTGCGGGACGCCCAGGCGCTCGGCCAGCAGGGCGGGGACCACACCGGCGGTGCCGTCGGTGGAGGCCATGCCGGAGATGACCAGGTCGTAGCCCGCCTTCTCGATGGCCTTGGCCAGCACCAGGGAGGTGCCGATGACGTCGGTGCCGTGCAGGTCGTCGTCCTCGACGTGGATCGCCTTGTCGGCGCCCATGGACAGCGCCTTGCGCAGGGCGTCCTTGGCGTCCTCGGGGCCCACCGTCAGAACGGTGATCTCCACGTCGTCGTCGGAGTTCTCGGAGATCTGCAACGCCTGCTCGACGGCGTATTCGTCGAGCTCGGAGAGCAGACCGTCCACGTCGTCCCGGTCGACGGTCAGGTCATCGGCGAAGTGCCGGTCGCCAGTGGCGTCGGGCACGTACTTCACAGTGACAACGATCCTCAAGCTCACGCCGGCTCTCCTACTGCATCGTCAGTTCTCGGCTGCCTTTCTCCAGGCAGCATAGGCGCCACAAGCGGCCGATCCCGATCGGGGCGACCCGCGCTCCGAACGAAATATTACTCGTCAGTACACCCAGTTCCTGCCCGCTAAGCAAGCGCTTTGAACTGTGACCTCTGCAACGCAGCGTAATCGGAACTCGACGTCCTCGCAGGCGCACGGGGCAGTGATCAATCCCGCAGCGCGGTGAACCGGCCTTGGTGGTAGAGCAGCGGACGGCCCGCGCCCGCCGGGTCGCCGAGGACGACTTCGGCCAGCACGATGCGGTGGTCACCGGCCGGGACCCGGGCCACGACCCGGCAGACCAGCCAGGCCAGGACGTCGTCGAGGACCGGCACGCCGTGCGGTCCCTCCCGCCACACGGTGGGGGCGCCGAAGCGGTCCGCCCCGCTGCGGGCGAACGTGGCGGCGAGGTCGCGCTGGTGCTCGCCGAGCAGGTGGACGCCCACATGCTCGGCGCGGGATATCGCGGGCCAACTGGAGGCGCCCGTGCCGATACCGAAGGAGAGCATCGGGGGTTCGGCGGAGACCGAGGTGAGGGAGGTGGCGGTGAAGCCGGCCGGTCCGCCCGCGCCGGACGCGGTGATCACGGCCACACCGGCCGCGTGCCGCCGGAAGACGGAGCGCAGGAGATCGGGGGAGGCGAGCTGAGCGGTGCGGAGATCGGGCGTGGCCGTCATGGAGTTGTCCTTCTGCGGGAAACGGGGTGCCGGTCCGTGGGTGCTCAACCGCCCGGACAGCGCGCGCTCGCGGTACGGGCCAGGTCGATGTGGACCCGTCCGTGGAGAAGGAGTTCCTCAGGCATACGGTCAGGCTGACGATAGATGGCGGGCGCAGTCAAGTACGTCCCGGAATCCGGGAGCATCGTCACCGTGCCCCGACGGGCCGTCACACCGCCTCGCCCAGCGCCGCGATGACGTCCGCCCTGCGGGGCTGGCCGGTGGCCCGCCGGACCACCCGGCCGCCGGCGTCCAGCACCAGGACGGTGGGGGTCTTGAGGATGTCCAGTTCGCGCACCAGGTCGAGGTGTTCCTCGGCGTCGATCTCGATGTGCGCGACGCCGGGGACCATCACGGCCACCTCGCCGAGGATCCGGCGGGTGGCGCGGCAGGGCGCGCAGAAGGCGCTGGAGAACTGCACGAGCGTGGCCCGCTCCCCCAGTTCGCCGCCGAGCCTCCCGGCGTCGAGCCGCTTTCCGTCGTCACGCCCGCGCACCCGGACCCTCCCGCTCCGCCACCGATGCAGCACTCCGAAGGCGCTCGCGGCGGCGAGCACCACCACACACACCACCAGTCCGGTCATCTACCGCTCCAGCGTTCATGAGACTGCAAAGATTCCCGACCCCAGGAATCGTTTCCGCTGCGGAATGCTTGATTCATGGACATCGATGCGAGAGGCCCCCGGTTCGGGGCCGCCGTGACGACCGTAGTGCTCGCGGTCGTCCTGGTCACGGGCAGTGCCTGGCTGCTGGCCTGGCAGACGCTGGCGTTCGCGCTCGGCGCGGCGGGCGGGGTGGGGCGCTCGCCGTACGGCTGGGTGTTCCGCAGGGCGGTACGGCCGCGGCTCGGGCCGCCGACGGTCTTCGAGGCGCCGGAGCCGCCGCGGTTCGCACAGGCGGTGGGGCTCGCCTTCGCGGTGGTCGGTCTGGTCGGGTTCGTGCTGGGACCGGAGTGGCTGGGGCTCGCCGCGACCGGGGCGGCGCTCGCGGCCGCCTTCCTCAATGCCGCGTTCGGGTACTGCCTGGGCTGCGAGTTGTACCTGCTCGTACGCCGGGTGACGGTACGCGCGGAGTAAAGGCGGCTTAAAAGCCCGAGGTGGATCAAGGGGGGTCACGTGACGAGGATCTCGTCGCCGCGGGGCACCAGGGCTGGCCCCCCGGCCGTTCTTCGGGCACGATCTGCGACATGCCGTAAACCTACGGCTGCGTAACTTTGCCCGAGGGGGTATTCCCTTGCGGGCAAGAGGAAGGGTTCGCCCCGCCCATGGCAGAGCTTGTCTACCGTCCCGTCGTCGGCCTCGCCCAGACCTTGTTCAAGGCCTGGGACCTCAAGATCGACTGCAAGGGGTCGGAGAACATCCCGCGCTCGGGTGGAGCCGTGCTGGTGAGCAATCACATCAGCTACCTCGACTTCATCTTCAACGGTCTCGCGGCCCTCCCGCAGAAACGTCTCGTTCGGTTCATGGCGAAGGAGTCCGTCTTCCGCCACCGCATCTCCGGTCCGCTGATGCGCGGGATGAAGCACATCCCGGTCGACCGCGAGCAGGGCGAGACCGCCTACCAGCACGCGCTGGACTCCCTGCGGTCCGGCGAGATCGTGGGCGTCTTCCCCGAGGCGACGATCTCGCAGTCCTTCACGCTGAAGAGCTTCAAGTCGGGCGCGGCCCGCATGGCCCAGGAGGCGGGCGTCCCGCTGATCCCGATGGCCGTGTGGGGCACGCAGCGGCTGTGGACCAAGGGCCACCCGCGCAACTTCAAGCGCAGCCACACCCCGATCACCATCCGGGTCGGCGAGGCGTTGGAAGCGTCCCGCGACAAGTACGCGGGCGCGCTGACCCGCCAGCTCCGCGAACGCGTCCAGGAACTCCTGGAGGCCGCCCAGCGCGCCTACCCGGTCCGCCCCAAGGACGCCACCGACACCTGGTGGATGCCGGCCCACCTCGGCGGCACGGCCCCGACCCCGGAACAGGTACGGGCGGCGGAGGCACGCTGAGGTTGTTTGCAGGGGGCGCGCCCTGACGGCGTGAGGCTCCCCCGGCCGGGCGGGCAGGACGGCGACCGGGCCGGCCGACGCCACCGGCGGCTCGATGCCGTGCCGCCCGGCGAGGCCCATGGCAGGCCGCACGCCCCGGCGCGGGGTGCGTCGGGGCGGGGCGCGTCGGGGCGACACGTCCCCCGACGCCTCCGTCGGTGACTGTCTGCATGAGGGCAACCTCGGCCGACAGCGTCGCCGGACCGGCCCGCCGCCCGAAAGGCCGGGCGCCACCGACGGCCTCCGGCCACGTGAGCGACACGGGGCCGAACCCGGTCGGGTACGCGCGGCCCAGGCCCGCCCCCGCTGACGAACCTGCCATCCGGCGGACCTGGCGGTGTGGGCACAGGCTCCCTTTTTTCCGGCGAGAGCCGGGAGAGCGCGCACCGTACGCCCCTTGCCGAGGACAGTGGCCAACAGACCGCTCCTCTCCATCTGCGCCAGGACGCGACCCGGAGCGAGCTGACGCGAAACGGCGCGCCACCGGCGCAGGGCGCCGCGCACTGCCGTCGATGGTGCCCCCGGCCCGCACGAGAGCCGCGGAGGCACACAGCGCCTCCACCTCCGCACCGGGGTCCACCGGCCGGCTGATCGGCGTGCCACCGGTACCCGCCCGGCCGCGGCCCACCGACGACCGCCGTGCGGCGAGCCCGGGGCAGGGTGCCGCCGCGACCGGACAGCCCGGGCTCCCGCGCCGGTGCGCCGCTTCCGGCAGTGCCTTGCCGCCACGGGCCGTCGGACGACGTGGGTGCCACAGCACCGGCCCCCGTCGCGTGCGCGCGGCCGACGGGTCCCAGGAAGAGGTGCCGCGCCGAGCGGCGGGCCACAGGACAGGGTGCGCGGACACCACGTCCCCGTCATGGAGCGCGGCAGGCAGAACGGCTCACGCGCCGCCGGCCGCGTGACGGAGGCCCGTTGTCCACCCCGGCCCCCGGCCCCCGCCGGCCGCCAAGGTCACGTCAGTGCCGTCGGCAGGTTGCTCCACAACTGATCTCGATCGGAAGCCGACTTGAGGGCGTTCAGGATCGTCGGGGGTGGGGTCGCGTAGAGGACCGGGTCGTCCTCTTCGCCCGCGTCCGGGTCTGGTACGAAGGCCAGTTGTTCGCCCGTCAGGGAGAACTGGGCGTTCACGCCGGGCTTGTTGCCTCGGGGGTCCTGGCGGTGCCAGGCGCCGTTGAAGCGGACGGCGATCAGGCCGTGGAGGACGTCGAAGCGCTGGTAGCAGAGCGCCGTGGGGATGTCCTCGGCCCGCAGCAGCGCGGCCAGCGCGTGGGCCTTGGCGTAGCAGATGCCCGTGGCCTGCTCCAGGACGTCGGAGGCCCGCCAGGTCACGCGCGGATCGCCGGCGTCCTGGGAATGGGGGATGACGTCGCGGACGTACTCGAAGGCGAGCCGTGCATAGGCATACGAGTCGGCGGCGTTCGAGGCGAGGCGGGCGGCCGTGGCGCGGACGACCGGGTGGTGATGGTCTATGACCTCGTCAGCGGCCAGGTAGGCGGACAGGTCGGGGTTCTGCTGGATCAGCTCCATGGGCTCAGAGCATAGGAATGCGATCACCCGATAGTCAATGAATTTCCGGGTGATCGCATATCTATGCAGAGGCGGAGGGCCCGCTAGCGCGCCATCTCCTCCTTCAGCGCCGCGACGAACAGGTCCACGTCCTCCTCGGTCGTGTCGTACGCGCACATCCAGCGCACGTCACCCGCCGCCTCGTCCCAGAAGTAGAAGCGGAACCGCTTCTGGAGCCGCAGGCTCACCTCGTGCGGCAGGCGGGCGAAGACGCCGTTCGCCTGCACCGGGTGGAGGATCTCCACGCCGTGCACCGCGCGGGCGCCCTCGGCGAGCCGCTGGGCCATCTCGTTGGCGTGCCGGGCGTTGCGCAGCCACAGGTCCTTGGCGAGCAGCGCCTCCAACTGCACGGAGACGAACCGCATCTTGGAGGCGAGCTGCATGGACAGCTTGCGCAGATGCTTCATCCGCCGTACCGCGTCCTGGTTGATGACGACGACCGCCTCGCCGAACAGGGCGCCGTTCTTCGTGCCGCCCAGCGAGAGGATGTCGACGCCGACCGCGTTGGTGAACGTCCGCATCGGGACGTTCAGCGAGGCCGCCGCGTTGGCTATCCGGGAGCCGTCGAGATGGACCTTCAGACCGTGCGCGTGCGCGTGGTCGCAGATCGCGCGGATCTCGTCGGGCGTGTAGAGGGTGCCCAGCTCGGTGCTCTGGGTGATCGACACGACCTGCGGCATCGCCCGGTGCTCGTCGTCGAAGCCCCACGCCTGCCGGTCGATCAGCTCGGGCGTGAGCTTGCCGTCCGGGGTCGGCACGGTGAGCAGCTTCAGCCCGCCCATGCGCTCGGGCGCGCCGCCCTCGTCCACGTTGATGTGGGCGCTCTCGGCGCAGATCACCGCGCCCCAGCGGTCGGTGACCGCCTGGAGCGCGACGACATTGGCGCCGGTGCCGTTGAAGACCGGGAACGCCTCCGCCGTGGGGCCGAAGTGGCTGCGGATGATCCCCTGGAGATGCTCGGTGTAGTCGTCCTCGCCGTACGCCACCTGATGGCCGCCGTTGGCCAGGGCCAGGGCGGCCATCACCTCCGGGTGGGCCCCGGCGTAGTTGTCGCTGGCGAAACCGCGGACCTGCGGGTCGTGGTGGCGACGCGCGTCGGTCTTCGGAGGATTCACGGCTTCTCGGTGAGCCACAGACGCTGTCCGTTCACTTCGGATGCGGGCTTGTCCCAGACACCGGTGATGGCCTCGGCCAGGTCCTTGACGTCCGTGAAGCCCGCGAACTTCGCGTTGGGCCGGTCGGCGCGCATCGCCTCGTGCACCAACGCCTTCACCACCAGGATCGCAGCCGCGGAGGTCGGCCCCTCGGCGCCCCCGGCCTTGCGGAAGGCGTCGGCGAGCGCGAGGGTCCACGCCTCGGCGGCGGCCTTGGCGGCGGCGTACGCGGCGTTGCCCGCGCTGGGATTGGTGGCACCGGCGGCGCTGATCAGCACGTACCGGCCGCGGTCGCTGCGCTGGAGGGCCTCGAAGAAGGCGAGCGACGTGTGCTGCACGGTCTTGACGAGCAGCAGCTCAAGGAAGTCCCAGTCGTCCAGGCTGGTCTTGATGAACGTCTCGCTGCCCCGCCAGCCGCCGACGAGATGGACGACGCCGTCGACCCGGCCGTACTCCTTCTCGACGCGGTGCGCCCAGTCCCGGGTGGAGTCCAGGTCGAGCAGGTCGACCGGTTCGCCGGTGACGGTGGCGCCGCCGGCGCCGTAGCGGGCCGCGTCGACGGCCTCCGCCAGGCGCTCGGGGTCGTTGTCCGCGCCGACGACGGTGGCGCCCGCCTCGGCGAGCCTGAGCAGTGCCGCCCGGCCGGCGGGTCCGCCCGCGCCGGCCACCGCGATCACCGCACCGTTGAGAGCCCCGTTCCCCATCCTTGCCTCCTGCTGAGCGGTGTTCGTACGGTCGCTCACGCGGCGACCCGGTCGGCGCTGTCCGCCGTGATGCCCTTCGTGGAGGCGATCACGTTCTTGAGCTTCTTGGACAGGGCCTCATAGAACATGCTCAGCGGAAACTCGTCCGGAAGCACGTCATCGACGAGTTTGCGCGGCGGCAGGGACAGGTCGAGGGCGTCGGGACCCTTGGCCCACTTGGAGCCCGGGTGCGGGGAGAGGTAGGTGGAGACCAGCTCGTAGCCGGCGAACCAGTGGACGAGCTTCGGGCGGTCGATGCCGTCGCGGTAGAGCGTCTCGATCTCGGCGCAGAGCTGGTTGGTGACCTGCGGGGCGCGCTGCCAGTCGATGAACAGCTTGTTGTCGGTCCAGCGGACGACGTCGTGCTTGTGCAGGTAGGCGAAGAGGAGCTGGCCGCCGAGACCGTCGTAGTTGCGCACACGCTCGCCGGTGAGCGGGAAGCGGAACATGCGGTCGAAGAGGACCGCGTACTGGACGTCACGGGCCTGCGGGACGCCGTCGGCCTCCAGCTTCACGGCCTCCTTGAAGGCGGTGAGGTCGCAGCGCAGCTCCTCCAGGCCGTACATCCAGAACGGCTGGCGCTGCTTGATCATGAAGGGGTCGAACGGCAGGTCGCCGTGGCTGTGAGTGCGGTCGTGGACCATGTCCCACAGGACGAACGCCTCCTCGCAGCGCTTCTGGTCGTGGACCATGGCGGCGATGTCCTCGGGGAGCTGCATGCCCAGGATGCCGACGGCGGCGTCGGTGACCCGGCGGAAGCGGGCGGCTTCGCGGTCGCAGAAGATGCCACCCCAGGAGAAACGTTCCGGCGCCTCGCGGACGGCGATGGTCTCCGGGAAGAGCACGGCGGAGTTGGTGTCGTACCCGGCCGTGAAGTCCTCGAAAGTGATCCCGCAGAACAGCGGGTTGTCGTAGCGGGTGCGCTCCAGCTCGGCGAGCCACTCCGGCCACACCATGCGCAGCACGACGGCCTCGAGGTTGCGGTCGGGGTTGCCGTTCTGCGTGTACATCGGGAAGACGACCAGGTGCTGAAGGCCGTCACGGCGGTCGGCGGCGGGCTGGAAGGCCAGCAGCGAGTCCAGGAAGTCCGGCACCTCGAAGCCGCCCTCGGCCCAGGTGCGCAGGTCCGCGACCAGGGCGCGGTGGTAGGCGTCGTCGTGCGGGAGCAGCGGGGACAGCTCCTCGACGGCCTCGATCACCGCACGGACGGCCTTCTCGGCGTCCGCGCGCTCGGGCGCGCCGTCAGCCGTGAAGTCGATCGACCCGTCCTTGGACTGCCAGGGGCGGATCCGCTCCACGGCATCCTTGAGCACGGGCCAGGCCGGGTGCTCCACCACCCTGGTCACCGGAGGAACGCTGTCCCCCATAGCCGCCTGCACAAGAATTTCCGTCATGTCCCATCCTCCACGGGAGAACCTCACGTATGGAGACCGTATACATACGGGGTTTCCTTCAGCAAGTGGAGGTCCGGGAAATTATCCTGCACGCCCGCAACTTCACCGCACTTTTTCCTGTTGGACATCGCAGGAGCGAGCGCTTCCGCTACCGGCTGCCCAGGGCGCGGCGACCTACACGTGTCCATGACCAACCGGTGGCCGTTAGGCTGCGAGCTTCTCCCCCCACCGTCGACGACGGAAGCGAGTCCCGTCTTGAAGTTCCTCACCATCGGTCACCGCGGAGTCATGGGTGTCGAGCCCGAGAACACCCTGCGATCCTTCGTCGCCGCCGAGCGGGCCGGCCTCGACGCGATCGAACTCGATCTGCATGTGAGCAGAGACGGCGCACTGGTGGTCATGCACGATCCGGATGTCGATCGGACGACCGATGGGAGCGGTACCATCGCGGATCTCACGCTCGCGGAACTGCGCGCGCTGGACGCGGGGCGCGGCGAGCGGGTGCCGGTCTTCGAGGAGGTCCTGGACGCGGTGACGCTGCCGCTCCAGGCCGAGATCAAGGACATCCAGGCGGCGCGGGTGCTCGCCGAGGTGATCAGGGAACGGGATCTGGCGGACCGGGTCGAGGTGTCCTCCTTCCACGACGCGGCCGTCACCGAGATGTCCCGCCTGGTGCCCGGCATCCGCACGGCCCTGATCGGCAGCCGCTACGGCCTCGACATCGTGGACCGCGCCGTCGATGCGGGCGCGGCCACGGTCTGCCTGAACCTCCGCCGCCTCACCCTGGAGATCGTCGAGGAGGCCCGCAAGCGGGACCTGCGGATCATCGCGTGGGTGGTGAACACACAGGAACAACTCCGCCTGGTCCACACACTGGAGCTGGACGGGGTGACGACGGACTATCCGGGGCTGGGCGGGCGGCCCTGACGACGGTGGTGCCTGCCGCCCGCCCGGCCGCCGGACGCGGGTGGCGGCGCGGCTACACCAGCGGCTTGACCAACAGCTCGAAGCGGAGGTCCGTGCGCTGGGGGATGCCGAAGCGGTCGTCGCCGTAGGGGAAGGGGCTGGTGCGGCCCGTGCGGTGGTAGCCGCGGCGTTCGTACCAGGCGATGAGGTCCTCGCGTACGTCGATCACCGTCATGTGCATCTCGGCGACGCCCCAGGTCGCGCGGGCCTGCCGTTCGGCCTCCGCGATGACGACCTTGCCGAGGCCCGCGCCCTGGAGGGTGGGGCTGACGGCGAACATGCCGAAGTAGGCGTGGTCGCCGCGGTGTTCGAGCTGGCAGCAGGCGACGGTCCGGCCGTCCCGCTCGACGACCAGCAGACGGCTGTCGGGCGACTTGATGACCTCCAGGACGCCCTCGGGGTCGGTGCGCTGGCCCTCCAGGATGTCCGCCTCCGTGGTCCAGCCGGCCCGGCTGCTGTCCCCCCGGTACGCCGACTCCACGAGCGCGACCAGGACGTCCACATCGGCGTCGGTGGCATCGCGGAAGGTGAGTCCGGACACGGCGGTGGCGGCGGTCTCCATGGAGTGGCTCTCCGATTCTCGGGCGCGGCTCGGGCACGGACGAGCGTAACTCCCCTCCCGGCCCGCCCTAAGCTCGGGACGCATGGTGCATGTACTGAGCAGCAGGACCCTGCTCCGCCCCACCGACCCCGAGCGTTCCCGGCGTTTCTACGGTGAGCAGCTCGGCCTGGCCGTGTACCGCGAGTTCGGTACGGGCCCGGATCGCGGGGTCGTCTACTTCCTCGGCGGCGGCTTCCTGGAGGTCTCGGGGCGTTCGCAGGCCCCGGCGGACGCCGGTCCCGCCGTACGGCTGTGGCTCCAGGTCGCGGACGTCACCGCGGCCCACGAGGAACTGCGGGCGGCCGGGGTCACCGTCGTGCGGCCGCCGGTGAAGGAGCCGTGGGGGCTGGTCGAGATGTGGATCGAGGATCCGGACGGCATCCCGATCGTGCTGGTGGAGGTGCCGGCGGACCATCCGATCCGGTACCGGCCGGGAATCTGACGCGGTCACGCCGAGGATGCCGCCGGGCGGGGCGGGGCATAGCGTGCTGAAAGGGGGTTCTTTCTCCGGAGCACCAGACGCTGGACCGGAAGGAACGCCATGAAGCTCGACGCGCCCGTGCCCGGCCGGCCCTGCTGGGTGGAGCTGGGAACCCCCGATCTGGACGCGGCGAAGCGGTTCTACACGGAGCTGTTCGGCTGGCGCCCGGAACGTGATCCACGGCAGAAGGCCGGCGGCTACACCGTGGCGCACCTGGGCGAGGAGGCCGTCGCCGCGCTGGCCCCGCTGTACCAGGAGAGCCAGCCGTGCGCCTGGAACGTCTCCTTCGCGGTGTCGGACGCCGACGTGAGCGCCCGGCTGCTGACCGAGGCCGGCGGCACCGTCCTGGTGGGCCCGATGGACGTGTTCGACCTGGGCCGTTTCGTCGTCGCCCTCGATCCGGGCGGCGCCGCGTTCCAGCTCTGGCAGGCGGTCTCCTTCCCCGGCGCCGGGCTGTTCGACGAACCGGGCTCGCTGGGCTGGGTGGAGCTGCTGACCCGCGATCCGGCACCGGCGGAGTCGTTCTACTCGACGGTGTTCGGCTGGACCGTCCGCTCCTCGGAGGACTACGTGCACTGGGGCGTCGGCGGCGTGGACTTCGGCGGCATGGTCAGGATGGACGAGAAGTACCCCCCGGAGGTCCCGCCGCACTGGCTGCCGTACTTCGTGGTGGCCGAACTGGACACCTCCGTACCGACCGCCCTGGACGCGGGCGCGGCGGCGCTCACGGAGCCCACGAAGGCGGCGGACGGCCCCCGGTTCGCGGTGCTGCGCGATCCGCAGGGGGCGGTCTTCGGCCTGTACGAACCGTGCGAGGAGGACGGGGAGAACGGGAAGAACGGCGCGGGCGGGTAGCCGGTCCCGTTCGCTCGCGCCAACGGGCCCCTCAGGGCTGCCTCGTCCGCAGATGCCCCTCCAGGCGGCTCAGCAACTCCCCCAGCAGATCGGCGAGTTCGTTCTGCCGGTCGTCGTCCAAGGGAGAAAGTACGGCGCCCTCGTAGGCCAGTTGCTCGGGCATGACGGCGTCGACCAGGTCCCGGCCCGCGTCCGTGAGCCGGAGGTGGGAGACGCGCCGGTCGCGGGTGTCGCCGCGGCGCTCCACCAGCCCGCGTTCGGTGAGCACCTTGAGGCGTTTGGTGACCGCGGCCCCGGAGGAGAAGGTCTCGCGGGCCAGTTCCCCGGGGGTCAGTTCGTGTCCGGTGCGCATGAGCGCGCCCAGCAGGTCGAACTCGGGCCGGCTCAGCCCCGCCCGCCGCAGCGGCGCCGACTCGGCCTGTTGCAGCAGGGCGGCGCAGCGGTTCACCCGCCCGACGATCTCCATGGGCCCGGTGTCCAGCTCGGGCCGGACGGCCCGCCACTGCCCTACGACACCGGCGACCGTGTCGCTCCGGCCGGCTGAGCCTCCTCCGGCTCCCCGGGGTTCCGCGGCGAGGTCGCCGTTCGTCTCGTCTCCGGCCGCCGGTCGTCCCTGCGTCGCCGTCATCGCCGTACGTCCTCCGCTCGCGCGTGGGTGTAGGCCAGGTGGAGTCCCTGGCGTCGTACCGTCGCCGCGAGCGTACGGTGTGCCGACTGCTCGGCCGTCACCACCCGCTCCTCGGGGAGTGCGCGCTGCCACCATTCACCGGCGGCGGCCTCGGCGGTGGCGCGCAGGTCGACCAGGGCGGCGGCGAGGCCGCGGCGGGCCTGTTCCAGCGCGGCGGGGGCGGGGTGCGGTGCCGCCAGGAGGCGCGCCGCCCGGTCCCGGGCCTCCTCGACGGCCGTCAGGGCGTGTCCGAGACGGTCCCCGGCGCGGCGGTTGGTGACGGCGATCGCGGCGACGAAACCGACCGCCGCGCCCACCAGGGTGTCCACGACCCGTTCCGTGATCAGCCGGCCCGAGTCCTGGTACTGGGCGAACTCCGTGATGAGCAGTGCCATCGGGGTCACGCAGACGCTGCCGAGCCAGTAGTTGCGGCTGATCAACGCCTCCGCGCCGAAGTTCAGCGCGAGGCAGACCAGCACGAGCGCCACCTGGTGGACACGGGTGAGCGGGACGAGCGCCGCGAAGACGAGGACGCCCGCGAGGTTGCCGACGACCCGCTGGACGGCGCGGTTCCAGGTGAGGGTGACGTTCGCCTGGTAGAGGGAGGCGGCGGTGACCAGGGCCCAGTACGGGCGGCCGACGCCCAGCGCGAGGGAGGCGTACCCGGCGAGGGCGCAGCCGAGGGCGGTGCGTACGGCGATGGGGGCGAGCGGGCCGAGACGGCGCCGGAGCGGGGCCCCGCCGACGGCCCGTTCGGCTTCGGCGCCGGTCAGCTCGTCGTCGTCCAGGTGATCGTCGGGACGCGGGAGCGGAGCGGTGCCGCGCAGGTCGCGGGCCCAGGCGCGGAGCCGGGCGGGGTCGCTGTCGGCGGGCGCGGCGAGCGCGACCTCGGCACGGATCAGGAGCCGTTCGAGGGCACGGCGCGTGGTGTCGCCGTGGGCCGACATCACCGTCTGCCAGGCGGCGTGGACGGCGGCGGCCGCGGAGGTGCGGGAGTGGGAGTGGGTGTGTGAGTCCGAGCGGGTCTGCTCGGCGTGCGCCGCCGCCAGGGTGAGCGCGTGGGCGGTGGCGCGGCGCTCCGGGCCGTGCGGCCGCAGCAGGCCCGGCGCCATGCAGACGAGCCAGGCCCAGGCGCCCGCGCCGAGGGCGAGCGCCACATGGCCGGGGACCTGCCCGAGGGTCTGCGGCAGGAAGAGCGAGGCGGAGCTGATGAAGGCGAGGATGACATTGGCCGGCGGGCCGAGCCGGGTCGCGTCGCACAGCACCTTCTGCGCCGCCGCCAGCAGCGCGCCGACGGTGACGAGGACGACGGCGCTGTCGGTGAGGGAGGCCGCGACCAGCGCGACGGCCAGACCGCCGACCATGCCGAGCACCACCCAGGCGAGGACCCGGGCGCGCGCCTCGTAGGGACGGTTATGGGCGTACAGGGCGCACAGGGACCCGGCCATCGTGTACACCGCCAGGTCCAGCCGGCCGAGGGCCAGCAGGAGCAGGTTCGGCAGGGCGACGGCGACGACCACGCTGAGGGCCGGCTTGAACCAGATGTCGGAGGGACGATCGAGGCGCAGCACGTCGGCGAGGGGGAGGCGGGGTCGGGGCATGCTTATCAATTTAGCATGTGTTTTACTCGTGAAACAACTGTGCGCTCCGTCGAATGCTCCCCGTGTACACCCTTGCGCTCGCGTGCGCGCCGCGTGGCGTGGGCATCGCATCCCTCGACGCGATGACGCGACGTGATGACGCGACGCCATGACGAGACGTCGTGATGTCGAGCGGGGAGGTGCGTGTGCACGGACCGGCTTCGCCCGGCTGGCTGCTGGTCGCGCTGTGTGCGGCGACCGGCGCCTACTGTCTGCTGCGGATGCGCAGCGCCGTCGAGGAACAGCGCCGGGCCGCGGGCGGGGAGGCGCTCATGGGGTTCGGCATGGCCGCGATGGCGATACCCGCCGCGGTGTTCACCCCGCCCGCGTGGGCCTGGCCGCTCTACGCGGGAGTGTTCGGCGCGGCGGCACTGCGGGCGCTGTGGGCGTCCCGCACCCGGCCGCACCATCTGCATCACCTGGTCGGCGCCTCCGCCATGGTCTACATGGCCGCGGTGATGGCCGGCTCCCCCGCGCCGGCTTCCGGCCACGCCCATGGGCACGCCGGTGCCGGGGTCCCGCTGCTGACCGGTGTGCTGCTGCTGTACTTCACCGGATACGTCCTGGTGGCGGGCGCGCGCCTGCTGCCCGTGCACGTGCCGGTGGCGGTCCCCGCGGGGACCGTCGGGTCCGGGGCCGGGTCCGGGTCCGGGTCCGGCGTCGCGTGGGGCGACCGGCCCGAGCTGGCACGGGCGTGCCGGCTGTCCATGGGCATCGGGATGCTGGCGATGCTGCTGACCATGTGACCCGTCGACGGCTCAGGCACGACACGCGTCGCAGGCGCTCAACTCCCCTCCCCGTGGCGGCAGTCGGCACCGCACCGGCGTGGTCTGCGTCACTTTGCCGGGACAACGCGTACCCCTGAGCGGCGCGCCGCTCATAGGGTTCTGCCCATGATGGTCCCCGCGGTCCTGCTGTTGCTCGGAGCCCTGACCGCCGTGGCCGCGCCCCGGCTGATAGCCCGGGCCGACTGGCCGGACCGCGAACCGGTGGTGGCCCTGTGGGCGTGGCAGTGCGTGGTGGTCGCCGTCCTGCTGTGCTGCGCCCTGTCGATGACGCTCAGCGCGGCGGCGGCCTGGCAGGCGGTGCGGGGCCATGTCTTCGCACCGGCTCCGCAGGCGGTGGTGGAGGCGTACGGGCTGGGCCCGACCGGCCCCTGGGCGGCGGCGACCGCGGTGGCGCTGGCGTGCGGTGGGCTGTGGAGCGGGGCGATGCTGGTCAGGGAGATCGTACGGGCCAGAGTCCGGCGCCGGTCGCGGCAGGCCGAACTGCTGGTGCGGGCGCCGCTGTTGCCGGGCGAGGAGGCGACGGGCGGGCGGCTGGTGGTCCTGGAGGGCAAGCGTCCCGACGCCTGGTGGCTGCCGGGTGCGGCACCTCGACTGGTCGTCACCACAGCCGCGTTGCGCCGCCTGAAAGGGCGTCAACTGGACGCCGTACTGGCGCACGAGCAGGGGCACGCGCAGGCGCGGCACGACTGGCTGCTGCACTCCTCGTCCGCGCTGGCCACGGGGTTTCCGCAGGTCCCGGTGTTCGCCGCGTTCCAGGACGAGATGCACCGGCTGGTGGAGCTGGCCGCGGACGACGTGGCGTCGCGCCGCTTCGGCCGGCTCACGACCGCGCTGGCGCTGGTCGAACTCAACGAGGAGCGGGGGGTGTTCGGCCCCGCACCCACCCCGCAGGCGAACGTCCCCCAGCGGGTGAACCGGCTGCTCACCCCGCCGGACCGGCTGTCTGCCGCCCGGCGGCTGCGCCTGACGGCGGCGGCGTCGCTGGTGCCGGTGATCCCGGTGCTGGTGACCCTGGTACCGGGTCTGCGGGCCCTGGGCTGAGCGCACACCGGTCGGACCCCGCGCGGTGACGGCGACCGGCTCAAACGTCACAGGTTGGCCTGTACCCCCACAAGTCGGGGAGGATCACACCATGCCCAACCTGTCTGTCGACTCCCCCCACCGTCCCCCCGCCCTGCGCACGGCACTCACCGTCTCCGGTCTCCTGGGCCTGTGTTCGCTGCTGCTGCTCGTCCTGGTGGGGGCCGAGTGGCGCCCGCTGCTCTCCGCCGACGAGGACATCTCGCGCACCACCCACCGCTGGGCGGTCGCCGACCCGGGGTTCACCCAGGTGTGCCGCGTCCTGACGGACTGGGTCTGGGATCCGCTGACCATGCGGCTGCTGGCAGCGGCGGTGGCCGTCTGGCTGATGTGGCGGTACGCGGACTGGTGGACGGCGGCGTGGCTGGTCGTGACGTTGACGGTGGGGACCCTCGTCCAGCAGGGGCTGAAGGCCTCCGTCGGCCGGGAACGCCCGGTCTGGCCCGATCCCGTCGACTCCGCGCAGTACGCGGCCTACCCTTCGGGCCATGCCCTGACCGCCACGCTGGTGTGCGGCGTCCTGCTGTGGCTGCTGCACCGCCACGGCGTCGGCCCCGCAGTGTGGCGTACGGCGGTGGCGGCGGCCGCCGTCTCGGTGGTGGGCGTCGGCCTGACCCGCATCTGGCTGGGCGTCCACTGGCCCACGGACGTCCTCGGCGGCTGGCTCCTGGGCGCCTTCCTGACCACGTCGGCGATCGCCGCGCATCTGCGGTGGCGACCATGAACACCCGGGGTGCGCCCCGCCGGTACGGCGGGCTGGACGGGCTGCCGCGACTGGCACCCCGCCGCAGCGAACACGTGGCCTGCGCCGACGGCGGTGACGTCCTCGGGGCGGGGGAAATCTCGCTCCGGCGCGGGCCGCAGGGTTGGGAGGTGCAGGAGATCAGCAACCAGTCGACGGGGTACTGCCCGGATCCCGACTGCTGGCCCGCCGTGGCCGCCGCCCTGGACCGGGCCGACGTCGGCCGGCCCGACCGGTTCACGCAGGGATCCAACCCACGTCGCCAGGAACCCGCCCCAGGTCGGTAGCCCCAGGCCACCATCAGGGAAAAAGCGCGCCCACTCTGGGCGATCCCCCGCGTCGCCCAGAGCAGGCGGCAGCCCGGACCGATTCCGTTCGGAGCCGTCCGGGTTGCGTTGAGTATAGTTGGCTGGCAGCCAGTCAACGCAGGAGTTACAGGATGTCCCCGCGCAGCGCCTCGGTCAATGAAGAATTGCGACGGCGTTCCCGGGAGCGGCTGCTTCAGGCGGCCGTCGAGGCGGTGAGCGAGCACGGCTACGAGGCGACGACGCTCGGCGACATCGCGGACCGCGCGGGTTCGGCCCGCGGACTGGTGTCGTACTACTTCCCGGGCAAGCGCCAGCTCGTGCAGTCGGCCGTGCACCGGCTGATGCACCGCACGCTGGAAGAGGCCCTGGAGCGCGAGCCGCGCACGGAGGACGGCCGGGAGCGGATGGCACGGGCCATCGACGCGATCCTGGGCCTGGCCGGGAACCGCACGGTGCTGATGCGCCAGCACATGGCGGGGTTGCTCCAGGCCGAGGGGTTCGTGCGCTGCCCGGAACAGCAGCGGCTGGCCGAACTGCTGCGGGACACCCTGGCCCGGTACGGGTCACAGAACGTGGACGCCGACTACCCGATGCTGCGCTCGGTGCTGATGGGCGCCGTCTTCGCGATCGTGCTGCCCACCGTCGGCATGCCGGTCGCCGCGATGCGCGAGGAGCTGTTCGAGCGGTACGGGCTGGACCGGGAGCTGGGGGTCCCGCCGGACGCCGAGGCGCCCGGCGGGAGATGTGACACGGACCTGTCGCGGTTCTTCGCCACGGAGTCGACCGGGACGAAGCGCGAGGGTCAGTCGAAGTAGTCCGGCTGGGTCTGGACGTTCAGCTCGTCCAGGCGGATCCGCTTCGCCGGATCCGTGCGCCGGTCGCTGAGCTTCAGCACGTCGAAGCCCTTGGCGATGTCGTTCGAGTAGATGTAGCCGTTGTAGTAGTACGCCGACCAGGCTCCCCCGCCGACGAGCGTGGTGGTGGAGATCGGGCCGCGCTCGAAGTACGCGATCTCCTTCGGCTTCGAGGAGTTGGTGAAGTCCCAGACCGAGACGCCGCCCTGGTACCACGCCTGGACCATGAGGTCCTTGCCCTTGACCGGGATCAGCGAGCCGTTGTGGGCCACGCAGTTCTCGGTGTCCGCCTGGTGACGCGGGATCTTGAAGTAGCTGCGGAAGACGAGCTTGCGCTTGTCGCCCTTGCCGACGATGTCGTAGATGCCGTCCGCGCCGCGGTCCGGGCCGATCTCCGCGTTGCAGGTGGCCGCGCCGCCGCCGCCCAGCTCGTCGGTGAAGACGACCTTGTCGGCCTTCTGGTTGAAGGTCGCCGAGTGCCAGAACGCGAAGTTGACGTTGTCCTGGACCTGGTCGATGACCTTCGGGTTCTCCGGGTCCTTGATGGAGAACAGGATGCCGTCACCCATGCAGGCACCGGCCGCCAGGTCCTTGTCCGGCAGGACGGTGATGTCGTGGCAGCCGGTGGTCTTGGACACGCCCGGGTTGGTGGGCGAGCCCGGGTTGCCGCCGCCGTCGGGGCCCTCGCCCGGGAAGAGGACGGGGAAGCTCACGACCGCCGCCCGCTCGGGCGCCTTGCGCGGCACCTTGATGACGGAGATGCCGTCGTGCGGGGGCTGGCAGTCCGGGTAGGTGGCGCTGGGCGAGTACGAGGAGACGTACACGTAGACGTTCTTGCGCTCGGGCACCAGGGTGTGGGTGTGCGAACCGCAGGCGGTCTCGACGGCGGCGACGTACTTCGGGTTGCGCTTGTCGCTGATGTCGAAGACCTTCATGCCCTCCCAGGAGGACTTCTCCGTCGCGGGCTGCGTGGTGCTGTTGCAACTGCTGTCGCTGCGCGAGGAGTCGGTGGAGAGGAAGAGCAGATCGCCGGAGACCGAGATGTCGTTCTGCGAGCCCGGGCAGAGCACCTGGGCGACGGTCTTCGGCGCCTTCGGCTTGCTGATGTCGAAGATGCGGAAGCCGTCGTAGTTGCCGGCGAAGGCGTACTTGCCCTGGAACGCCAGGTCCGAATTGGTGCCCGGCAAGGCGTCCTTGGGGATGTTGACGAGGTGCTCGATGTTGTCGGAGTGGACGATCTCGTCCTGCCCGGGTATCTCGCCGGAGGCTATCGCCTCGGCGGCCTCGGCCTGAGCACTGCGGGAGATCCCTTGCTCCGCGGCCGGTGCGTCCCCGGGGTCGGGGGTCGCGGCGGCCGGTACCGCGGTGAGCAGTGCGGCCAGAAGTCCGGTACAGGCGGCTACGACACCCATGCGTCTGCGCCGCGTTCGGGGATCGTTCAACAGGGTCACTGCATCCTCCCTAGTTGCCGTTCGTGGGGGAACGGTTCACGGTGCTCCGAAGTATCGTCTTCATCATGCACAGATCAAAGGTCGGCAACGCATTCGTCATGAATGATTTTGATCAGTAGGGCAAAGATCCCCGAGTGGACGGTCCCGTTCCCCAATTCCCTTGTCACTGGAGGTCGTTGTGCTCAACCGCCGGGTAGCCCTGGTCACCGCGGTCGCGTCGCTCGTCCTGGCGCTGGCCGCCTGCGACTCGGACACGGAGGCCAAGTCGGGTGCGGCGGACGGCCCTTCGGTGATCGCTCCGGGCCTGCCGGGCGAGGCGAACAGCACCCTCTCGGCCGAGGAGGCGGCGGACCGGCGCGCCGAGGACGACACCCCGAACTCGGCCGACGTGGCCTATGCCCGCAAGATGATCGAGCACCACGCCCAGGCGCTGGAGATGACCCGGCTCGTCCCGGACCGGGCCCGGTCGGGGGACGTGAAGCGCCTCGCCCTGCGCATCTCCGCCTCGCAGCAGCCGGAGATCGAGACCATGCGGGGCTGGCTGAAGACCCACGGCAAGTCGGAGACCGCCGACACCCACACCCATGACACGATGCCCGGCATGGCCACCGCGGCGCAGCTCGAGAAGCTGCGCGCGGCGGACGGCAAGGCGTTCGACGACCTCTTCCTGACCCTGATGATCGCCCATCACGAGGGCGCGATCACCATGGCCACCGACGTCAAGGCACAGGGCAACAACCTGCTGATCGAGGAGATGGCGGACGACGTGGTGGCCCAGCAGACGAGCGAGATCAACCGGATGCGCCGGATGCTGTGACCCGCTCCGGCCACCGTCTCACCGTCGCGCGTGCCGCGGCGCCAGGTACCCGGCGTCCCGCGCCTGGGCGATCAGCCGCAGCGACCTGCGACGGCTGTGCCCGGTCGCGCACATCACCGCGAGGACGGGGTCGAAGCCGTCCTCCTGGGCGGCGCGGTACTCCTGCGCGACCAGCCACCGCCCCTGAGCCCCACGGGGCCACGCGGCCCGGGCCCGACGGGGTCCGGGGGGTCCGGGGGGTCCAGGCGGCTCGGAGCGCTCGGCGGGCACAGCGCTCACGGCGTCCTCGGCAGGGCCGACGGGTACGGGCTCCTCGGCCGGCACGGCGGGTTCGACGGCGGCGCCGAGACCGGCGATGCCACCGGGCTCGGGGGTGCCGCCGGGCTCAGGGGTGCCACCGGGCTCAGCCGGCAGGCCGCACCCGTCGACGGCGTCACCGGCGCCGTATCCCCCGCCCCCGCCGACTCCGCCGTACCCCTCGGGCCCGCCGGCCTCACCGGCCGCCGGAAGGGCCACCTGGGCTTCCACCGCCGCGGGCACACCCCCGCCGCACCACTCGAACAGCGGTCCCTCGATCCAGTCCGCCAGCTCCGTCAGGTCGATCAGGGAGAGGGCCGGCTGGGCGCGGACGTCCTCGATGGAGACGTGCCCGTCGGCGACGACGGCCAGCAGCTCGACCCGCGCGCCGTCCGGGAACTCCAGCCGCACATGGAACCAGGACGTGGCACCGGCACCCTCCCGCACCTCCCAGGCGGGCCGGACGGACACCGTGCCGTCCTCGGCGGACCGATCGGAAAGATTAAGAAACGATGCTTCTAGCACACACGCAACGTAACCGCATGATCACTTTCCATACGAACGGACACGCACGGGTCCCGCGGGCACAGCACCCTGTCAGCGGAGCGGCAACGGTGCGATGCTGAAGACACCAGCGATCACCTCCGTCCCCCACGGGAAGGAGCACCTCCGTGCTGCGTGTCGCCGTGGTCGGATCCGGCCCCAGCGGGGTCTACACCGCCCAGTGCCTGGTCCAGCAGGATCCCGAGGTGCGCGTCGATGTCCTGGACCGGCTGCCGTGCCCGTACGGCCTGGTCCGGTACGGCGTCGCCCCGGACCACGAGAAGATCAAGTCGCTCCAGCGGAACCTGCGGACCGTGCTGGAGCACGAGCGCGTGCGCTTCCTGGGCGGCGTCCCGGTCGGGGCGGGCGGGGTGGGCGTCGACCGGCTGCGCGAGCTGTACCACGCGGTCGTGTACTGCGTGGGCGCCTCCGCCGACCGGCGGCTCGGCATCCCCGGCGAGGAGCTGCCGGGCAGTTGGTCGGCGACGGAGTTCGTGTCCTGGTACAGCGCCCATCCGGACACGGTCACCGACGGTTTCGTGCGGGGCGCCCGGTCGGCCGTGGTGATCGGCGTGGGGAACGTCGCGGTGGACGTCACCCGGATCCTGGCCCGCGGCGTGGCCGAGCTGAGCCCGACGGACATGCCCGAGGGGGCGCTGACCGCGCTGGCCGCGAGCGAGATCACGGAGATCAGCATGGTGGGCCGGCGCGGCCCCTCCCAGGCCCGCTTCACCACCAAGGAACTGCGGGAGCTGGGCGCGCTGCCGGACACCGACGTGATCGTGGACGAGGCGGAACTCGCGCTGGATCCGGCGTACCGCGACCCGTCCGGGCTGCCGCCCGCGCAGCGCCGTAACGTCGAGGTCCTGCGCGCCTGGACGGCCCTTCCCGACCGGGGCGCACGGCGGCGGATCAGGCTGCGGTTCTTCCTGCGGCCGGTCGAACTCCTCGCGGACGGCGGCCGGGTGGGCGCCGTGCGGTTCGAGCGGACCGCGCCGGACGGACACGGCGGGGTGACCGGGACCGGCCGATTCGAGGTGATCGAGGCGCAGTTGGTGCTGCGGTCCGTGGGCTACCTCGGAGTGCCGCTGGACGGACTGCCGTTCGACGCGGAGCGGGGCACGGTGCCGCAGCGGGACGGCAGGGTGCTGCGCGAGGGCGCGGTGGCGCCCGGCGAGTACGTGGCGGGCTGGATCAAGCGCGGCCCGACCGGGGTCATCGGCACCAACCGGCCGTGCGCGAAGGAGACGGTGGCCTCGCTCCTCGCCGACGCTCCCGCCCTCGCCTCCCGGGCGGTGCCCGGCGACGCGCTCCCGCTGCTGCGGGAGGCCGGGGTGGAGCCGGTCGGGTGGGACGGCTGGCTGGCGATCGAGCGGGCCGAGGCGGCGCTCGGAGCCTCTCTGGGGCGGGGCGTGGTGAAGCTGCCGGACTGGGCGGCCCTGTGGGCGGCCGCGGGTCGCTGAACGATACACACATCGGCAACACCGGCGAAATCAACAATCTGTTCAACAGTCGTACGGTCTCGTGCTGTCCGGATTCCGCCCCCGCGCTGGAGTGCCCATGACCACGAACCCGCCCACGTCCGCCGCCATCTCATCCACATCCACTGCTGCCGTTCATCCCGTCGACGAGGTGCCTCCCGTACGGCAGTTGGCCGCGTTCGGGCTTCAGCATGTGCTCGCGATGTACGCGGGCGCGGTGGCCGTGCCGCTGATCGTCGGCGGCGCGATGAAGCTGTCGGCGGCCGACCTGGCGTATCTGATCACCGCCGACCTGCTGGTGTGCGGCATAGCGACGCTGATCCAGTGCGTCGGCTTCTGGCGGTTCGGGGTACGGCTGCCGATCATGCAGGGCTGTACGTTCGCCGCCGTGTCCCCGATGGTGCTGATCGGGACGACGGGCGGCGGACTCCCCGCGATCTACGGCTCGGTGATCGTGGCGGGCCTCGCGATCGTGCTCCTGGCCCCCGTGTTCGGCCGGCTGCTGCGCTTCTTCCCGCCGCTGGTCACCGGCACGGTGATCCTGATCATCGGTCTCTCGCTGCTGCCGGTCGCGGGCAACTGGGCGGCCGGCGGAGTGGGTTCGGCGGACTTCGGGGCGCCGAAGAACCTGGCGCTCGCCGCGTTCGTGCTGGCGGTGGTGCTCGGTGTGCAGCGGTTCGCGCCGGAGTTCCTGAGCCGGATCGCGGTGCTGGCCGGTATCGCGGTGGGGCTCGCGGTCGCGGTGCCGTTCGGGTTCACGGACTTCGGCGGGGTCGGTGACGCCGACTGGCTCGGGGTCAGCACGCCGTTCCACTTCGGCGCGCCCACGTTCGAGGTCTCGGCCGTCGTCTCGATGCTGGTGGTGGCGCTGGTGACGATGACCGAGACGACCGGTGACCTGATCGCGGTGGGCGAGATGACCGACCGCAAGGTGGAGCGGCGCTCGCTCGCGGACGGCCTGCGCGCCGACGGTCTCTCCACCGTCCTGGGCGGGGTGTTCAACACCTTCCCCTACACGGCGTACGCGCAGAACGTGGGCCTGGTCGGCATGACCCGGGTGCGCAGCCGCTGGGTGGTCGCGGCGGCCGGCGGCATGCTCGTGGTGCTCGGGCTGCTGCCGAAGCTGGGCGCGGTGGTGGCGGCGGTCCCGGCGCCGGTGCTCGGCGGTGCGGGGCTGGTGATGTTCGGGACGGTCGCGGCGAGCGGGCTGCGCACGCTGGCCGAGGTCGACTTCAAGGGCAACCACAATCTGACGGTGGTGGCCGTCTCGGTCGCGATGGGCGTCCTGCCGGTGGGGGTGCCGACGGTGTACGCGCGGTTCCCGGACTGGTTCCAGACGGTGATGAACAGCGGGATCAGCGCGGGCTGCGTGACCGCGATCGTGCTGAACCTCGTCTTCAACCACCTTCCCCGGAAGGGTCGTTCGGCCGAGGAGCCGCTTTCTGCGGGAGGCGTTGACTAGAAAGCGCTTACCCTCTACGTTCCGTTCAACAGTGTGACCGAGCCGCTCGACGAGATCCCCCAAAGGCCGCACTGCATCAGCAGGCTGTTCAGAGTGCCGTACATCGTTCAGGTACGCGCACACCCCGCCCTCTCACCCCCACCACAGAAGGAACGGGACATGACTTCTGCGACACGACCACGCGCCCGAAGGCGCGCACTGACCGGCTCGCTGGCCGCGGCCGGTATCACCGTTGGCATGCTCATGGCCAGCGGTGGCCTGACTCCGGCGAGCGCGGCCACCTGGCCCAGCGCGAGCGGCAGCCAGGCCGTCTCCTCGACCATCTCGGTCTCCGGCACCAAGGACTACGGGATGATCCGCCTCTACGGCACCGGCGACCTGGGCAGCGGCAGCCAGGACGAGGACCAGGGGCCGATCCTGGAACTGGCGGCCGGTGCCGTCGTCAAGAACGTCATCCTCGGCGCGCCCGCCGCCGACGGCATCCACTGCAAGGGCAGTTGTACGCTCCAGAACGTCTGGTGGGAGGACGTCGGCGAGGACGCCGCCACCTTCCGCGGCTCCTCGTCGTCCAACGTCTACACCGTCTCCGGCGGCGGGGCGCGGTCGGCCAGCGACAAGGTGTTCCAGTTCAACGGCGCCGGCACGCTCAACGTCTCCAACTTCGCGGTGCAGAGCTTCGGCACCTTCGTCCGCTCCTGCGGCAACTGCTCGACGCAGTACAAGCGGACGATCAACCTCGACACCGTCGAGGCGACCTACTCGGGCAGCAAGTTGGTCGGCATCAACACCAACTACGGCGACAGCACGACCCTGAAGAAGATCACCATCGTCGGCGACAGCAGCAAGAAGATCGTGCCGTGCCAGAAGTACATCGGGAACAACACGGGTAAGGAGCCGTCCACCAACGGCTCGGGCGCGGACGGGACTTACTGCAAGTACACGTCCTCGGACATCACCTACAAGTAGGCCCCCGGCCCTCGGTTCTCTCCCCCCACGGTGAAAGCGGCCGTGCGGAGCGCCCGTCAACGGCGCTTCGCACGGCCGCCGTTGCCGTGTGCGCTAGCCGCCGCCGAGGGTCGCGGCGGTGAGGGTGCGCCGGTACTCCTCGTACGCGGCGCGCAGGGCGGGGCCCGGCCAGTCGGCGGGCAGCAGCGCGGCGGGCAGCACGGGGTCGGCGAGCAGATGCCGTACGACCGCGGCGACGGCCGTGAAGCGGTCGGCGGGGTGACGGGCGCGTTCGGCGTGGGTCAGCAGTGCCCTGGCGGTGTCCGCCCAGGCGTCCAGCGGCCACAGGTCCGCCGCCAGCGCGACGGGAGGTCCGGCGGGCTGCGCGGTGAAGTGCCGGAGCACCTCGTCGAGGCCGGCGGGCCAGGGGCGGCCCAGGTTGGCGGGGCGCAGCCAGACGCCCTCACGGAGTTCGGCGAGCCGCAGGGCCGTCAACCGGGCGCGCAGGTCGGCGCGTTCCGCGGGGCCGCGGCCGGTCGCGGTGATCACGGCCATCTCCCAGTCGCCGTCCCACGCGCGCGTGTCGGGGCTCACGGCGTCGTCCTGGCGGCGCTGGCGTTCCAGCAGCCGGTCGCTGAGCCGGTAGACGCCGTCCGCGCGCCGCAGATCACCGGCCGCGACCATCCGGCTGAGCGCCGCGCGGACCGTCGAGCCGCCGATGCCGAAGGGCTCCACCCCGCGCACCAGGTCCTTCGCCGGCAGCTCGGGCGGGTGCGTGCCGAGCAGCAGGCTGAGCACCACGGACCGCGCGGACAGCGGCCGAAGGTCGACCGCGCCGGGTTCCGCCGAGACGTTCATGCGCATGGGCACGAACTGTACGTCGCCCTGTACGCCCCCCATGATGTTGCACTATTGCTACAGCCGCAGGAAAAGTGCAACATGAGGGGTATGACCTCGACCTCGGTGCAGTCCCCCGCGCGGTCCTTCGCGCAGCCCTCGTCGTCCGCGACGCACGACGTGACCAATCAGGCGCCGCCCCTCGCTCCCTACGACGCCTCCGCCGACACCGCGCTGCTGGAAGGGCTGCGGCGGGAGGGGGCCGGGTGGGCGGAGGCAGACGTCCGCCGGATCGGGCTGCTGGCCGGCGGTGCCGAGGCGCAGGAGTGGGGCGAGCTGGCGAACCGGCACGAGCCGGTGCTGCGCACCCACGACCGCTACGGCCACCGGATCGACGAGGTCGACTTCCACCCGAGCTGGCACGAGCTGATGCGGGTCGCCGTCGCCGAGGGGCTGGCCGGGGCGCCCTGGGCCGACGACCGGCCCGGCGCGCACGTGGCCCGGACGGCGGGCGGGCTGGTGTGGGGCCACAGCGAGGCCGGGCACGGCTGCCCCACGTCGATGACGTACGCGGCCGTCCCCGCGCTGCGCCGCGAGCCCGATCTGGCCAAGGTCTACGAGCCGCTGCTGACCAGCCGGGAGTACGACCCGGGGCTGCGGGAGCCGACGTCGAAGCGCGGGCTGCTCGCCGGGATGGGGATGACGGAGAAGCAGGGCGGCTCCGACGTCCGGACGAACACCACGGCGGCCACGCCGACGGCCGAGCCCGGCGTGTACACCCTGCGCGGGCACAAGTGGTTCACCTCGGCGCCGATGTGCGACGTGTTCCTGGTGCTGGCGCAGGCGCCCGGCGGGCTGTCCTGCTTCCTCGTGCCGCGGGTGCTGCCGGACGGCACCCGCAACACGTTCCGTGTCCAGCGGCTGAAGGACAAGCTCGGCAACCGTTCCAACGCGTCCTCCGAGCCGGAGTTCGACGGCACGGTGGCCTGGCTGGTGGGGCCCGAGGGGCAGGGCGTGAAGACCATCATCGAGATGGTCAACTGCACGCGTCTGGACTGCGTGATGTCATCGGCGACGCTGATGCGCAAGACGCTCGTCGAGGCGGGGCACCATGTCCGGCACCGGGGCGCGTTCGGGGCGCTGCTGATGGACCAGCCGCTGATGCGCAACGTCCTGGCCGACCTGGCGCTGGAGTCGGAGGCGGCGACCACGCTCACGCTGCGGCTGGCCGGGGCCGCGGACCGCGCGGTGCGGGGGGACGCGGGCGAGCAGGCGTTCCGGCGGATCGCGACCGCCGTCGGCAAGTACTGGGTGACCAAGCGGGGTCCCGCCTTCACCGCGGAGGCCCTGGAGTGCCTGGGCGGCAACGGGTACGTCGAGGACTCGGGCATGCCCCGGCACTACCGCGAGGCACCGCTGCTGTCGATCTGGGAGGGCTCGGGCAACGTCAACGCGCTCGACGTGCTGCGCGCCCTGACCCGCGATCCGGCCACCGCGGACGCCCTCTTCGCCGAACTCGCCCTCGCCGAGGGGGCGGACGCCCGCCTCGACTCGGCGGTGACCCGCCTGCGGACCCTGCTCGGCGAGGCGACACCGGCCGGCGCGCGCCGCCTGGTGGAACAGATGGCCCTCACCCTCCAGGCGTCCCTCCTGGTCCGCCACGCCCCGCCGGCCGTGGCCGACGCCTTCTGCGCGACCCGGCTCTCCGGCGACTGGGGACACGCCTTCGGGACGCTGCCGGGCGGGGCGGACGTGGACGGGATTCTGGAGCGGAGCCTGGGCCTCTGAGAGCTTGAGCGTCCGAGGGGTGGGCGCCCCGGCCTCACCCCATCCGCCGCCCCCACACCGCCTCGAACTCGGCCCAGTCCGTGTCCCACTGTCCGATGCGGCGGCGTTCGAGGCGGCCGCGGAGGTAGTGGCCGGCCGCGAAGGGGAAGCCGGCCGCGCCGGTGCCGGCGAGGCAGCCGACCAGGACGGCGCGCAGGCGGGCCTGGGACGGGGTGACCGGTTCGGTGACCAGGCGGCCGCGGCCGTCCGTCCAGAGGGTGACCGCGGTGCCCGCGGGGCTGCCGGAGGCGACGCGGACCTGGCCGGTGTGGGCGGAGCCGTCCGGGCCGGTCCAGGCGACCTCGGCCCACACGTGGTCGCCCCTGGTGGAGCCGGCCGTGGGCTTGCCGGGCGCCTGTCCGGTCAGCCGGCCCACCAGCGGGCGCCACTCGACGCGTTCCCGGGCCAGGCTCCGTTCGACGGCCCCGGTGGCCGCCCATCCCGCCAGCGCCCCGACGAGGAGGGTCAGCGTCCACGCGCCGAGCACGACCCACGCCTCCACCGTGTCGGCGCGGCGCTTGAGCGGGTTGCGCCGCCACCGCCACCACCACACCTTCCGACCGCGGAACGCCATCGAGCGCTTCCTCCTCATGGACATGCGAACCCCCAGGACCGTCCTCCCTTACGGCGCGGGCGGTCCGGCTGCTCACGTCGGCCGCCGTCGCCGTCGCGACCTGCGGCGATGACGTTCCCGGAGGTGACTGTCAGTGGTGGGGTGCAGACTGGCCGGTGTCTGGGACAAGGACGTCGCGGAGGTGATCGGCATGACCGAGGTACTGCTCGCCGTGGGCACCCGAAAGGGCCTGTTCGTCGGGCGTCGGCGCGGTGGCACCTGGGAGTTCGACGACTCCCCCTGTTTCAACGCGCAGGCGATCTACTCGATCGCCATCGACACCAGAGGCGAGCGCCCGCGGCTGCTGGCGGGCGGTGACAGCGCGCACTGGGGCCCGTCGGTGTTCCACTCCGACGACCTCGGCCGCACCTGGACCGAACCGGCCGCACCGGCCGTCAAGTTCCCGCAGGACACCGGGGCCTCGCTGGAGCGGGTCTGGCAGTTGCACCCGGCGGCCGCCGAGCCCGACGTGGTGTACGCGGGCACGGAACCGGCAGCGCTGTACCGCTCCGAGGACCGCGGCGAGTCCTTCGAACTGGTCCGCCCGCTGTGGGAGCATCCGACGCGCTCGCGGTGGGTGCCGGGCGGCGGCGGTGAGGGCCTGCACACCGTCCTCACCGACACGCGCGACCCGCGCGCGGTGACCGTGGCGGTGTCGACGGCCGGGGTGTTCCGCACGGCCGACGCCGGGGCGAGCTGGGAGCCGTCCAACTCCGGTGTCTCCGCGGTGTTCCTGCCCGATCCGAACCCGGAGTTCGGCCAGTGCGTGCACAAGGTCGCCCGGGACGCGGTGAACCCGGACCGTCTGTATCTCCAGAACCACTGGGGCGTGTACCGCAGCGACGACGCGGGCGCGCACTGGACCGACATCGGCGAGGGCCTGCCGTCCACCTTCGGCTTCGCGATCGCCGCGCACCCGAGCCGGGCCGACACGGCGTACGTCTTCCCGATCAACGCGGACGCGGACCGCGTGCCCGCCGGCCACCGCTGCCGGGTGTTCCGCACCTCGGACGCGGGCGGGAGCTGGGAGCCGCTCACGGCGGGCCTGCCGCAGGAGGACCACTACGGCACGGTGCTGCGCGACGCGCTGACGACGGACGACGGGGACCCGGCGGGCGTGTACTTCGGCAACCGCAACGGCGAGGTGTTCGCCTCGGCCGACGACGGCGACACCTGGCGGCAGCTCCTCTCCCATCTGCCGGACGTGCTGTGCGTACGGGCGGCGGTGATCGACTGAGCCGGCCCGCGGGGCGCGTCGGTCACCCAGTACGGTGTCAGGACCTGTGCCGTGACGGGCGGTCCGGCCGACCGAGGAGTGACATGACCGCGTTCGACAGTCCCGCCGACTCGCCCTGGATACGGCGGTACGCGCCCGCGCCCGACGCGCCGGTCCGGCTGGTGTGTCTGCCGCACGCGGGCGGCTCGGCGGCCTTCTACTCCGGGCTGGCCAGGTCGCTGAGCCCCGCTGTCGACACCCTCGCGGTGCAGTACCCGGGCCGCCTGGACCGGCGGAACGAGCCGCTGATCAAGGACATGACGGAGCTGGCCGACCGGGTGGTCACCGAGCTGCTGCCCTGGACCGACCGCGGGTTCGCGCTGTTCGGGCACAGCCTGGGCGCGATGCTCGGCTTCGAGGTGGCCCGGCGGCTGGAGGCGAAGGGCCGTCCGCCGCTGGCCCTGTTCGTCTCCGGGCGCAACGCGCCGTCCCGGCACCGGCCGGAGTCCGCCCATCTGCTGGACGACCGGGCGCTCATCGAGCAGGTGAAGGAGCTGGGCGGCACCGACCCGCAGCTCTTCGAGTACGAGGAGCTGGTGCGTCTCGCGCTGCCGGTGATCCGCGCGGACTACGAGGCGGTGGCCGGCTACCGCTTCGAGCCGGGACCGCCGTTGAGCTGCCCGGTGACCACGCTGAACGGCACGGACGACCCCAAGGTGTCGCCGCGGGACACCGACGCCTGGCGCGACCACACCACCGGCGCCTTCGACGCGGTCGTCCTCCCCGGCCGGCACTTCTACCTCGTGGACCGGCACGCGGAGGTCACCGCCGCCCTCGCACACCGGCTGGCGGCGCTGACCGGTGAGCGCCTGTAGCGCCCACCCCGCGGCACCGCGCGCCGGATGTGGTCTACGGCAGGCGCCAGTCCACCGGCTGCGCGCCCTGGCGGACCAGGAGGTCGTTGGCCCGGCTGAAGGGGCGGGAGCCGAAGAAGCCCCGGTCCGCCGACATCGGCGACGGGTGCGCGGACTCGATCGCCGGGAGGTCGCCGAGGAGCGGGCGCAGATTGCGCGCGTCCCGGCCCCACAGGATGGACACCAGCGGCTTCCCGCGCGCGGCGAGGGCGCGGATGGCCTGTTCGGTGACCTCTTCCCAGCCCTTCCCGCGGTGCGAGTTCGGCTTGCGCGGGGCCACGGTGAGCGATCTGTTGAGCAGCAGCACGCCCTGCTGCGTCCAGGGCGTCAGATCGCCGTTGGACGGCTGGGGCACGCCCAGGTCGGTGGTGAGTTCCCGGTAGATGTTGATGAGGCTGCCGGGCAGATTCCGCACCTCGGGCGAGACCGCGAAGCTCAGTCCGATGGCCATGCCGGGGGTGGGGTAGGGGTCCTGTCCGACGATCAGGACGCGGACGTCGTCGAAGGGTTGCTGAAAAGCCCGCAGGACGTTCGCCCCCGAGGGGAGGTACGTCCGGCCGGCCGCTATCTCGGCCCGGAGGAAGTCCCCCATGCTCGCGACGCGTTCGGTCACGGGTTCGAGGGCCTTGGCCCAGCCTGCTTCGACGAGTTCGTTCAAAGGTCGAGGTGCCACGAGACGTCACTCTAGTGGCAGGCACTGACACCGGACGCGGGCCGCCGAGGAAGATCGAAAGGGAACGAACCAGAAGCGAACCGAAACGGCCGAAAACCGCTGCACGGCGAAGGAACGGAGCCGCCCCCATGACCGATCCGAAGGACTTCACCGACACCACGAGGCCCGCCCACGGCTTCCTCGCCGTCGACTCCGGCGGCTCCGGGCTGCGCGTGGCGGTCGGTGCCGTCGGCGGGGGCGCGCCGGCCGTGCGGGCGTCCGGGGTTCCGGTGCGGACCGGCGAGCGGGGGATCGATCCCGACGACCTGATGAGCCGCCTCGTGCCCCTGGTGCGCGCCCTCGCGGCAGAGACCGGCGTCGAGCGGCCCGCCACGGCCGTCGTGGGCGCGGCGGGGCTCGCCACCCTGGGCGACGGACTGCGCGCCGTGCTGCCGGGCGCCCTGGCGCGGGAGTTCGGGGTCCGGACGACCGCGCTGGCCGCCGATGCCGTCACCGCGTACGTGGGCGCCCTCGGGGTGCGGCCGGGTGCCGTGGTCGCCGCGGGCACCGGACTCGTCGCGATCGGCACGGATCTGACGGCCTGGCACCGGGCCGACGGCTGGGGTCATCTGCTGGGCGACTGCGGTGGCGGCGCCTGGATCGGACGGGCGGGTCTGGAGGCGGCGCTGCGCGCGTACGACGGCCGGGCCGGCGGGTCGGCGCGGCTGCTGGCGTCCGCCGAGCGGCAGTTCGGCCCGCCGCAGGGTCTGCCGGGGCACGTCTACCCGCGTCCGGACCGTCCGGCGGTCCTCGCCTCCTTCGCGCCCCGGGTCGCGCAGTGCGCGGCCGAGGGGGACCCGGTGGCGGTGGGGGTGCTGCGCGCGGCGGCCCGGCATCTGGCCGAGTCGGCGGCGGCCGTCTGCCCGGCGGACGGGGAGGCCGTCGTCGCCCTCACCGGGGGCCTGACGGGACTGGGCGACCCGCTGCTCGTCCCGGTGGCGGAGGAGTTCGCCCGGCTGCTGCCGCGGGCGCGCCGGGTGCCCGCCGAGGGCGATCCGCTGCACGGCGCGGTGCGGATGGCCGTCGGACTGGCCGCGGGGCCGGTCGGTCTGCCGGTGGACGGAACGCTGTTCTCCGTGGTGAGAGGCGTGCAGGCGGATTCGGGGCGCGACGCGTAGCCGTACACGCCCACCCGAAAGGGGGATTGCTCCCTTCGAGGGCAAGTCACCCGGAAAACACGCTGATCACTTCTGATCCGCACGTAACTCATCAGACAAAACCGGACGGATCCCGCTCACCTGCACCCTCCCCGAACAGGGGAGCCCAGGAAACAAGTAACATGCGGCGCCATGAGCTCCCCCACTGGGCCCTCGTCCGGCCTGCCCGTACGAATGCCGCGTCCCCGCCAGCCCGGGCGGCACCGCCGACCCGAGCCGCTGGCAGCTCCCGAGGGCGCGCCCGCGCTCGTCCTCGCGGTGCCCGGCACGCCGAGTGCCGCCACCCGCGGCCTCGCCGAGGAGATCGTGAGCATCGCTCGCTCCGAGCTGCCCGGTCTCGACGCGCGCATCGGTTACCTGGACGGGGACGACGCCGATTTCCCCACGCTCCAGAACGTCCTGTCGTACACCGCCGAGGAGCGCACCGCCCGCTACGAGCAGGCCCGCGCCGCCGGTCTGGACGCCAAGGAGCCCGACGGCCCGGTCGCCGTCGTCGTGCCGCTGCTGGCCGGCCCCGACGGTTCGCTGCTGCGGCAGGTGCGCCAGGCCGTCATGGAGAGCAAGGTCGCGGCCGACCTGGCCGATGTGCTGGGCCCGCACCCGCTGCTCGCCGAGGGTCTGCACGTGCGGCTCTCCGAGGCCGGTCTGGCCCGCGCGGACCGCGCCCGGCTGTTCACCGTGGCGACGGCCGCGGACGGCATCGTGCTGGCCACCGTGGGCGGCGAGGAGGCCGTGCAGGCGGCCGGGATCACCGGCATGCTGCTCGCCGCGCGCCTGGCCGTGCCGGTGATGGCGGCGGCCCTCGACGAGGAGGGTTCCATCGCCTCCGTCGCCGAGCAGCTCCGCTCCTCCGGCTCGCAGCAGCTCGCGCTGGCGCCGTACCTGATCGGCCCGGAGATCGACGCGTCGCTGATCGCGGCGGCGGCCGAGGAGGCCGGCTGTGCCGCGGCGGAGGCCCTCGGCCCCTACCCGGCGATCGGCAAGCTGGCGCTGGCCAAGTACACGTCCGCCCTCGGTATCGCCCCGCCGCAGCCCCAGGGCGCCCCGGCGCGCTGACACCTGCCACCACCGAACAGCCCCCGCACGACGCGAAAGGGCCCGCCCCGAGGGGCGGGCCCTTCGCTGTGCCGGGTCCTTCGCGCGGGCCGGGCGCCTCGTCAGCCGAGGACCACGCAGGAGGCGGCCGGGACGGCGACGCTGCCCGCGAGGCGCGGGAGGCCGGTGGCCGGGTCGAGGGAGAACCAGGTGACGTCACCGGAGCGCTCGTTGGCGACGTACAGGAAGGCGCCCTGGGCGTCGAGGGTGATGTCGCGGGGCCAGTCGCCCTCGCACGGCACCGTGCCGACCAGCCGCAGCGCCTCTCCCCCGGCCTCCACGGCGAACACCGACAGCACGTCCTCGCCGCGCGTCGCGGTCCACACGAACCGGCCGTCGGGCGCCACGGCGATGCCCGACGGATAGGCGTCCCCCTCGGGCGCGCCCGGCAGGACGGCGGTCTCCGCCAGCGGCTTCAGGGAGCCCTCCGGGGCGTCCCAGCGGCAGACGGTGACGGTCGGGGTGAGTTCGTTGACGACGTACGCGTACCCGCCGCCGGGGTGGAAGGCGAGGTGGCGCGGCCCGGAGCCGGGGCGCAGCGCGTGCTCGCGGTGCACGGTGAGGCCGCCGTCGCGCAGCGCGCACACCCGCACCGAGTCGGTGCCGAGGTCCACGCTCACCGCCCAGCGTCCGCTCGGGTCGGGCTGCACCTGGTGGGCGTGCGGCCGCTGCTGGAAGCGGGGGTGCGGACCGGAGCCGGTGTGGCGCAGCACCCCGGACGCGGCGCGGGCGAGGGTGCCGTCGGGGCGCACGGGTACGGCGCTGACGCTGCCCGAGCCGTAGTTCGCGGTCAGGACGTGCCCGTCGAAGACGCTGAGGTGCGTGGGACCGCTGCCGTCGACCGGGACGGGCGTGCCGGCGGGTTCGGGGACGTCGCCGTCGACGCGGTACGCGGCCACGGCGCCCTCGGTGGTCTCGCTGACCGCGTACAGGGTGTCGCCGACCGTCGAGAGGGCCAGGTAGGAGGGGTCGGGCAGGCCGTTGAGGCTGCTCAGGACGGTGAGCGCGCCGCTGTCCCGGTCCACGGCGGCGGTCACGATGCCGGGGCCGCCGGCCGCCGTGAAGGAACCGATGAACGCCCGCCGTCCCCGTCCGCCGAGGTCTGCCACCACTGTCCCCTCTCGGTCCGTCCTGTCCGGGGCTGACGGTAGCAGTCGATCAGCCGCGGTCTAGACCAGATCGGGTCATGCGGCGGACCTGCTCGCGCGGGGTTTCGACGCGCCGGAAGGGCCCGCGGACGCGGTGGCGCGACCGCGTCACCGGGCGTGCCGGGTGACGCGGTCGGCGGAGTGCCCGCGTGGGTGACTCAGACGCGCGCCGGGACGCGGCCCGAGCTGCTCAGCGGGACGGCCAGTTGGAGGAGGGCCTGTTCCAGGGCGTGCAGGTGGAGGAGCACCGGCTCGGTCTCCGTGCTGTCGGACGACTGCGGGTCGGCGCGCCGTACGCCCGACGGCGGGGCGGTGAGCGCCTCGACGGCCGCCTCCACGCGCCAGCAGGCGGCGGCGAGACGGGCGTCGTGCGAGGCCACGGGGTCGGCGGCGACGGAGGCGAGGCCGCGCACCTCGCGCGCGCAGTCGTCGAGCAGGGCGAGGACGTGCCGGGCGCGCGCCTTGCGGGCCTTCATCGGGGCCAGCGGATGCACCAGCGGCGCCAGGGACAGCCGTACCCGGGCGAGGATCTGCTCCAGCTCGGCCACGCGCGCGGCCGGGTCCGCCGTGGGGGAGCCCGCGAGCCGGGCGGCCGCCTCGGCGGTGCAGGCGTGGACGCAGCGCAGGGCGCGTTCCACCCAGGCGTCGGTCACGGCGTGCGTGGTCACCGGCAGCACCAGCAGGACGGCGAGCACGGCGCCCAGCGCCCCCACGGCCGTCTCGGTCGCCCGCAGGGCGAGCAGGGCGGGGTCGAGCAGGCCGAGGAGGCCGTAGAGCATGCTGGCCATGACCGTGACGGCCAGCATCATCCAGGTGTAGGAGACGGCCGCGGTGTAGAAGATGCCGAAGACGCTGACCGCGACGATCACGGCGGTCGCCACCGGTTCCCCGTGCAGGGGCACGGCCACGAGCAGGCCCAGGACGATCCCGATGACCGTTCCGAGGAACCTGCGGAAGCCCCGTACGAGCGTCTCGCCGCGCGAGGTCGTGTTCACGAAGACCCACCAGGTGGCGCCCACGGCCCAGTACCAGCGCTGGTCGGACAGCGCCTGCCCGGCGGCCAGGGCGAACGCCGCACCCACGGTCGCCTGGACCGCCTGCCGGGTGGTGATCCGCGCCAGCCCGGTCCCGCCCGTGGGTACGGCGACGGCCACCGGCGCGGGCAGCGTCCGCTCGTAGCACCACAGCCCGAACCGCACCGCCGACGACGCGGCCAGCGACAGCAGCACGGCCGCGTACAGCTCCGGGAGCTGGCCCGGGACCGTGTGCAGGAACTGCGCCGCGAAGTAGGTCATGAACGCGAACACCCCGAGGGAGTGACCGCGCGGCCCCCACCGCCGGGCGTACACCCCGGCGCCCACGACGGCGAGGAACGCCAGGTCACGGGCGACGGGCAGCTCGTGCAGCACGGCCGCGAGCGCGAGCACGGGCAGTCCGACGACCGGCAGGAACGCCGTGGTCACGGCCTGGCCGCGCACGGTCGGGTCGGTCACGGTGAACAGGGCGAGCAGCGCGGCCAGGCCACCGGTGATGGTGGCGGCCAGCGAGTGCCCGGCCAGGCCGCACAGCACGACGGCGAGGCCGATGCCGAGCACCGCCCGGGACGCGAAGCGCAGTCGCACGCGCCCCGGGTCCGGCGCGATGAACGCCCTCTTCAGCAAGTTGCCCCGCCCTTCCGCACCACGGCATGAGAAAGGCGCCGCGGGGTCCGCAGCGCCATTGACGCGTCTATCTCAACACCTGGACGGATGATGGTTCAAATGCCCTCGCGATCGCTGGACCAATGGCCCAGGCGAAACGGTCGTGCGATGGCCGTCCGCGGGCCAACGGACCAGCCGACGGACCCCCGCGTCGGATGCGCCGCCTTAGAGTCGTTGACGATCACCACGACACCGATCACACACGGACACGAGGAGGGCGGGCGCATGGCCGTCGACGAACTCGACACCCGCATCCTGCGACTGCTGCTGGAGCAGCCGCGCACCAGCGTGCGGGAGTACGCCCGGGTCCTCGGGGTCGCGCGCGGCACCCTCCAGGCCCGGCTCGACCGGCTGGAGCGCAACGGAGTCATCACCGGTACGGCTCCCGCCCTCTCCCCCGCCGCGCTCGGCCACCCGGTGCTCGCGTTCGTGCACATCGAGGTCACCCAGGGCCATCTCGACGACGTGGGTGACGCGCTGGCCGCCGTACCGGAGATCGTGGAGGCGTTCTCGATCACCGGCGGGGGCGATCTCCTCACCCGGGTCGTGGCGCGCGACAACGCCCATCTGGAGGACGTGATCCAGAAGCTGATCAGCCTGCCGGGCGTGGTCCGCACCCGGACGGAGGTGGCCCTGCGGGAGCGGGTGCCGCACCGGCTGCTGCCGCTGGTGGAGTCGATCGGGCGGACCGCCGCCGGCCGGTAGCAGGGGCCGCTCGCTACGAGCGGCGCCGGGGCTTGCCGCCGCCCGTACCGCGCCGGGCGCCACCGCCCTTGGGGCCGCCGCCGGACCTGGTGCCACCGGTCTTGGCGCCACCGGCCCGCGTACCCCCGGACCTGGTGCCCCCGGCCTTGGCGCCACCGCTCCTCCCGGCCGCGCCGCTCTTCGCAGCGCCGCCCTTGGCGCCCGCCGTGCGCCCGCGACCCCCGCCGTCCCCCTCCCGCTGCTCCGCCGGGGTCTGCCGGCCGCGGGTGCTGTTGACCGTGCGGCCGCGGACGATGCCGATGAAGTCCTCGACCCGGTCGGTGGTCGCCTCCTCCGGCCAGGACAGCGCGATGCTCGACTGCGGGGCGTCCACGACCGTGCGATAGGTGAGGTCACGACGGTGGTGGAGACGGGCCAGCGACTGCGGGACGACCAGGACGCCGATGTTCGCCGCGACGAGTTCGACGGCGTCCGCCGTGGTCGCCGGGCGCTCGAAGGCGGGTTCGCCGGGCGGCTCCGCCCAGCCGATGACGTCGTCGAGGGGGTGCAGAACCACCTCGTCGGCGAGGTCGTCCAGGGTGATCTCCTCGGCCGCGGTGATCACATGGTCCTTGGGGACCACGACGACCGTCGTCTCCGTGTAGAGGGGGATCGCGCTGAACACCGTACGGTCGACCGGGAGGCGGACGAAGGCCGCGTCGGCCGAGCCGTCGCGCAGGGCGTCGGCGGCCTCGGCCGGGGTGACCTGGAGCAGGGTGAGCGGGATGCCGGGCAGGCGTTCCTCCCAGATCCGCACCCACTTGGCGGGCGTCACTCCGGGGACGTACGCGAGCCGGAACGAGGGGGAATCCGCCGAGTCGGTCATCCCGCCAGGCTACCGGCTGTGGTCGGAGGTCCCGCCGACGGCCGATACCCTGGACCGTATGAAGTCGCACGCCACCGCCCAGACGATGAAGCCCGCCACCGCGGCGAAGAAGCTGGGTGTGTACCTCCCCGCCACGCCCGCCGAGTTCCAGGAGGGCGTGGTCTCGCGCGCCGAGCTGAACGAGCTCCAGGTGAACCCGCCCGAGTGGCTGCGGGCCCTGCGCGAGACCGGCCCGCACCCCCGTCCGGTGGTCGCGGCCAAGCTGGGCGTGTCCATCGCGGGCCTGGCCCGGGGCGGGGTGACGGAGGCGCTGACCACCGAGCAGATCGACGCGCTCAAGGACGCCGCGCCGGAGTGGCTCACGAAGGAGCGGGCGACGCAGGCCGAGGTCCGCAAGGAGACCGCCCGCATCAAGAAGCGCGACGCGGAGCGCGCGGCCGCCGAGGACTGAGTCCCGCTCCGGAGGCCCTGCTCACCGCGCGGCGCGCCGCGGCACCGCGACGCTGAGGGCGTTCGCGCAGACGACGGCCCCGATCGCCGCCCAGTCGACGAGTCCGAGCCGCTGGCCGAGGCCGACCCGGCCGACCAGCGCCGCCAGCACCGGGTTGACGCTCATGAACAGCCCGAAGGCGGCCGGGGGCACGCTGCGCAGAGTGACCAGGTCGGCGAGGTAGGGCACCGCGGAGGACAGCACCCCGGCGGCGACGGCGTAGCCGACGGCCGCCGCGGTGGGCGGTTCCCGCACCACCACGGCCAGCCCGACCGGCAGGAACGCCAGCGCCGAGACCGCCGCGGCCGCCGCCGGACCCTGCACTCCGGGCAGCCGGCGGCCGACGGTCCGGTTGAGCAGGATGTACGACGCCCAGCACCCGGCCGCCAGCAGCCCGAGGCCCATGCCCAGGTAGTCGGTGGAGGGCTGAGGGCGCATCAGCGTGACGGCGCCCGCCCCGGCGATCACCGCGCAGCAGGCGTCGATACCGCGGCGCGCGGCGGCCAGCGCGATGGCCAGCGGGCCGAGGAACTCCAGGGTGACGGCCAGCCCGAGGCCGATCCGGTCGACGGCGGTGTAGAGGGACAGGTTCATGGTCCCGAACACCAGGGCGAGCAGCAGGACCGGGCCCCACTGGCGGCGGGTGAAGGACCAGGGGCGGGGGCGGGCGACGGCGCACAGGACGACCGCGGCCACGTACTGGCGGACCGCGACGACCCCCGTGGGGCCGAGGACCGGGAAGGCGAGGGAACCGATCGCGGCGCCCGTCTGGTTGGACAGCCCGCTGCCGGCCATGGTGGCGATCCCGACGGCGCGCCGACGCTCCGACGAAGGGACGGTGGGCGCGGGAACGGCGGCAGCGGAGGTCACGACCGGGATGCTCCACCCCGCGCGGCCTTGCGCAAAATGCATGCACGGCGCCATCTATACGCTGGACGCATGGATGCTCCGGGTACGGCGAGCACGGCCGTGGAACTGCGCCAGCTCCGCTGTCTGGTGGCGATCGTCGACGAGGGCGGTTTCACCGACGCCGCCGCCGTGCTCGGCGTCTCCCAGGCGGCCGTCTCCCGCACCCTGGCCGCGCTCGAACAGGCTCTGGGTGTACGGCTGTTGCGGCGGACCTCGCGGGTGGTGACGCCGACCGCGACGGGGCTGCGGGTCGTGGCGCACGCGCGCCGGGTGCTCGGCGAGGTGGACACGCTGGTGCGGGAGGCCGCCTCGGGGCACACCCGGTTGCGGATCGGATACGCGTGGTCGGCGCTCGACCGGCACACGCTCGCCTTCCAGCGCCGGTGGGCGGCCGAACGCCCGGAGACGGAGCTTCAGCTCGTGCGGGTGAACTCCGCGAGCGCCGGACTCGCCGAGGGCGCCTGCGACATGGCGGTGGTGCGCCGGGCGCCGGCCGACCGGCGGTTCGGCTCGGCGATCGTGGGCCTGGAACGGCGGCTGTGCGCGCTCGCCTCCGACGATCCGCTGGCCCGGCGCCGCTCGGTGCGGCTCGCCGACCTCGGCGGGCGCACCCTGCTGATCGACCGCAGGACCGGGACGACCACCCTCGACCTGTGGCCGCCGGACGCGCGGCCCGCCACCGAGGAGACGCACGACGTCGACGACTGGCTCACCGTCATCGCCACGGGCCGCGGTGTCGGGGTGACCGCCGAGTCGACGGCCCACCAGTACCCGCGGCCCGGGGTCGTCTACCGGCCGGTGCGGGACGCCGAGCCCGTCGCCGTCCGTCTGCTGTGGTGGCGCGACGACCCGCACCCGGCCGTCCAGGACGTGCTGGAACTGCTCACCGGGCTGTACCGGGAGGGGTGACACTCGGGAGCGGTCAGGGGGGAAGGCGGAGGAGTCGCCCTCGCGCGGCCGGTTTGACTACGATCGGCACAGGTTCACCGACGTGGGTGTTTCGAGGTTGCTGGGGGTTGGGATGGTTGCCGGTCGTGTGGTGCGCTTCGACAGTCAGCGTGGTTACGGGTTCATCGCGCCCGACGACGGCGGGGAGGATGTCTTCCTGCACGTCAACGACATGCTGATGCCCGAGTCGCAGGTGCGGCGGGGCATCGTGGTGGAGTTCGAGATCGAGGACGGCGAGCGGGGCCCGAAGGCGTCCGGTGTGCGGCTCGCGCGCGGGGCGGACGGCAAGCCGCTGGCCGCCGACGACGACGTGCTGTGCGATGTGCTCAGCACGGAGGAGTTCACCCGGGACGTCACGGAGGCGCTGCTGTCGGCGGCGCCCTCGCTCACGGGCGAGCAGATCGTCCAGGTGCGCGGCGGGCTGGCGCAGTTCGCCAAGAACCACGGCTGGGTCGAGGGCTGACCTCGCCGCGCGGCAGTGACGCCACGGCGGCCGTGCGCCGGGGAGGCCCGCTTCCTCTGGGCACGGCCGCGCGCTGCCGTTAGGGTGCCCGGATGGCAGCGATCTTCCGCACCCTGACCGCGGGGTACGTCGGCCCGCGCACCGCGAGCACGGTGAGTCTCGTACGCGACGGCGACACGGTCGTCGTCGTGGATCCCGGCATGGTCGCGGACCGGTCGCTGATCCTCGACCCGCTGGCCGCCGAGGGGGTGGCACCGGACCGGGTGACCGACGTGGTGTTCAGCCACCACCACCCCGACCACACGCTCAACGCCGCGCTGTTCCCGGCCGCCAGGTTCCACGACCACTGGGCGGTCTACCAGGACGACCTGTGGACCGACCGGCCCGCCGACGGCTTCCGGCTGTCGCCGTCGATCCGGCTGGCGGCCACGCCCGGGCACACGCCGGAGGACATCAGCACACTGGTCGACACCGCCGAGGGCCTGGTCGTGTTCACCCACCTGTGGTGGGACGCGGCGGGCCCGGTGGAGGACCCGTACGCCACGGACCCCGCCGCGCTGCACGCCTCCCGCGCCAGGATCCTGGCCCTCTCCCCCGCCCTGATCGTCCCCGGGCACGGCAGCCCCTTCGCGCCGGACGCGGGGACGCCGGCCTAGCCGGGCCCGCCGTCCCGTCCGTCCCGTCCGTCCGTTGTCAGTGGCCTGATCTACAGTTCCGGTCACTTGATCAGTGCGGGTGCGGGAGGCACACATGGGGTGGGTGTCGGCCGGCGACTACGAAGTCGCCCTCGACGACGGCAAGGTGGTGTGCCGTAACGCGGCCGGGCGGCGGCTGAAGTCCGTGCCGTCCAAGATCGCCGACCATGCCGCGGTGGTGGGGCTGCGGCAGCTCACCGAGTGGCTGGAGCGGCACGAACGGCAGTGCCTGGCCGATGTGGAGCGGTGGATGGTGCGCTCGCTGCCGGTGCCGTTCGCCGTCGTCGTGGGCGTGTGGGCCGACCCGGCCTGGCAGGCCGCCCTGCGCGATCTCGTCGTCACGGGGGCCGACGGCGAAGTGGCCGGATTCCTGCGGGACGCCGACCCCGAGCGCGGTCTCGGCCTGGTCGACCTCGACGGCGACAGCGTGCGCATCACCCCGGACCTCGTCCGGCTGCCGCACCCGGTCCTCCTCGACGACCTGGAGGAACTGCGCGAATTCGCCGCCGAACTCGAGGTGACGCAGCGCGCGCAGCAGCTCTTCCGTGAGGTGTGGCACCGGCCCGCCGCGCTCGACGCCGGGGCCGACTCCGTCGAGGAGTACGCGGGCGGCAGGTTCAAGGAACAGCGGTTCCTGCACGGCCGGGCGTCCCAGCTCGGCTACCGCGTGCGCGGCGGCAACGCCGTCTGCTCCGTCCTGGAGGACGACCGCACCGTCGAGGCCCGTGTCTGGGTCGGCGACTACGAGGGCTACGAGGAGTCCGAGACCGGCCCGCTGGTGTTCACGGACGACGCGGGACGGGTGCTGAAGCTCGGTCAGGTCGGGCCGGTGGCCTGGTCGGAGGGCATGCGCATGGCGGCCGCGCTGTACGCGGGACGCGACATCGAGGACGAGGAGCGGGCGGCATGACCACGTACGACGACACCACGGCCGACCGCCGCACCGCCTACGACGACACCACGGCCGCCGTGCTTCTCGACGCGGGCGCGATCCTGCCCCTCGGCGGCACCGGCCGCGAGGACGCCGACACGCTCACCGTCCGCACGTACACGCATCCGGCGCTGGGCGAGCGGGCCGTCGTCCGGCTGGTGCCGGGCACCCTCGGCGAGGCGGAGGACCTGGCGCTGGACTTCCTCGGCCTGGCCCGCACCCCGGAGACCCCCGAGGTGGGCCAGGTGCGCAAGGAGGCGCTCGGTTTCCCCGCGTGGGCGCTGGTCAACGACCCGGCGAACGGCCATCACGCGCTGGCGCTGGTCCGCGACATCGAGCGGCTGGCGCGGCAGGCCAAGTCCCGGCCCGGGATCGCCAAGGAGGGCTTCGAGGAGCTGGGCACCCGGCTCGGCCGGGCGGTCCCGCACTTCCTGCCCACCTTCTACGAGCAGGCCGCCCGTGTCTTCCTCCAGCACGAGAACACCACGTACGCCGCCGCGTTCTTCGGCAAGGCCCGCGAGGCCGAGCGGGTGCACGCGCTGACGGTGGACGAGGAGCGGCAGCGGGCGGTGTTCCTGGAGTTCGCGTTCGCCGGGGCGCTGACGGTCAAGGCGCTCCGGGAGCACGTCAAGGCGCTGACGGTCCGGCTCGACCCGGCCGCGGCCTGGGCGCAGTTCCGGCAGCTCACGGTGGAGCGCTGCGCGGCCGGGATGCCGCCGTACGCCTCGCTGCCGCAGGACGCGCGCGGGCTGATCAGGGCGACCGGGCTCGACCGGGTCACCGAGGAGTGCGCGCTGGTCGCCGACCTGCTCGCCTCGCCGGCCGCGGTGCGGGCCCCGGCGTCCTTCTGGAACACCTACCGGACAACCCTGGTCGTCCTCGCCGAGCGGCGGCCCGAGGTGCGCCGCCGGCTGCTGGAGATCATGCCGTCCGGACTGGGCCGGACCGTCGAGGACGACGAGTTCTGGCTCGCGCTGCTCACGGAGTGCGGCGCCGACCTGCTGCTCACCGGCGAGGCGGGGGCGGCGGCCGACGGGGTGGACGCCGCGGACTGGCTGAGCCGGTGGGCGCTGCACCGCAAGCACAACGGCAATCTGTGCGGCCGTTCCCCGGCGACGCTCGCGCTGGTGGCGCGGATGGCGCCCCGGCTGCGCGCGCTGGGCCGGCCGGTCGATCTCTTCACGGGCCGCTGGCACGCGGGCGCCGACCTCGACCTGCTCGACCTGTGCGTGGCCGAGGGCGTCCCGCTCGTCCCGCCGCGCGAGAACCAGGTGGTGTTCCTGGGCCTGGACCGCTGGCTGCGCGACTCCCGGCCGGGCCGCCGCGATCTGACGGCCTCGGCGGCGTCCCCGTGGGCCCGGCCCCTGCTGCACGCCGAGATCGGCACCCAGGGCGGGCAGCGGCCGCACCGGGACACCCTGGAGGGCCTGGCCGCCCACCCCGCCCTCGGTGACGTCCTGCGCGCGTGGCTGGAGGAGGCGGCCGGGGAACTGTCCGCCGCCGTCGGACTGCCCGCCGCGCGGGCCGCGCTGGAGCGGCTGCGCCCGTTCCGTTCGGTCGCCCCGCGCGTCGCCCCGGCCGCCGTCGCCCGGGTCGCCGCCCATGACGCGGCCCCGCTGCTCGGGCGCACCCTGCGGGCGGGCATCCCGGACGAGCTGGGCTGGCCGGCGCTGGAGGAGGCGATGCGCCGGATCAAGGCCGAGACCAAGCCCGACCGCGACGAGGGCAGCGCGCCGCACGTCACCGAGGCATGGCCCGCGCTGATCGTCTCCCGCGGGCACAAGGTGTTCGTGGTCGGTCCGACGGAGATCCTGCTCGACCACGACCTGCGACTGCCCGTGACCCCGGACCACCGGCAGCGCCCGGCGTTCCGGTACACGGACGGCCAGCTGCTGGTGATGTGGCGTCAGGGAAACCAGCAGTTCGGCTACTGGTCCGGCCGCCCCGCCGAGGTGTTCCCGCTGGGCGGCGAGCAGCTCCCGCACTACTGGTACGGCCGCGCCGACGCGGGCTCCCCCTCGATCCCGCTGCCCGGCGGCGGCCGCGCCACCGGCGGACGCACCCTGTACGCGGGCGACACCGCCCTGCCCGCCCGCAGGCCCGTGCTGGGCGACGGCACCACCTACTGGCGCCAGGGCAGGCAGGGCCGGCAGCAGATGTGGACGGAGTACGACCCGGCGACCGGCGCCCAAGGGCGGGCCTCGCTGCCCGCGTTCCTGCGGGACGGCGACCGCGCGGACGCGCCGCTGCACCCGGCGCACTGCGAGGTGCTGCCGCTCCAGCCCGGCCTGGAGAACAGCCCGTTCGGCACGGACGGCACGATCCTCGGCCGCTGGGTGAGCGGCGACGACACGCACACGTTCGCCGGGACACCGGACGGCCGGACGGTCACCCTGCCGACGGGCCGGGGCCGCGCCGCGGTCGTCGCGCTGGGCGCGCTGCGGCTGCCCGGCGGCGCCGAGCCCGTGATGGCCGCCACGCACCGGCAGCTCGTCCTGTACGCGGCGGACGACACGTCGGCCGCCGGGGAGCTGGGCGCGGTGACGCCGATGGAGCGCGGCGGCGAGTTCGCGGCGGGTACGCCGTTCGTGCCGCCGGTCGCGTTCTGGCACGCGCTGCGGCCGCGCGACGAGCGGTCGTCGGCCGCGCTGCGCACGCTGACCGACGAGCGGGCGGCCGCCCTGGTGCGCGCCGCCGCCGAGGCCCTGGAGGAGCGGCAGGCGCGGATCGTGGCGGCCCGGAAGGCCACGGCGGGCACGGCCGCACCGGGTACCGGCACCACCACCGGCGCGGGCGCCGAGCCGGCCGTACCGACCGCCGAAGAGGTGCTCCGGGACCTGGTGGCCCGGGAACTGCCCGAGCTGAGCGACCGGCGGCTCGGCGCCGGGGTCGCCTCGCTGCTGCGCGCGGTGCTGCGGCTCGTCCAGTCGACGGCGGACTTCGTCGCGCCGCCGCCGGTCGCGACCCCCCGGACCGAACGCCCCCACACCGACGGCGTGTTCGCCACGTACAAGCCCGAACACGGCGACGACCTGACACTGCGCGAGGCCACCGGCGGGCTCGCCGACCACCGCTACGGCTGGTACGGCGGCCAGGAGCGCTGGAGCGCGCTCCAACAGATCCGGGCCGTCAACCACGTGCTGTCCGGGCACCCGGCCGACGGCAGGCCGCTGGAGCAGCGGTGCCGGGACACCGGCGTCGAGGAGGGCTGGCGCAGCGAGGAGTTCAGGATCCCGGGCATCGCCTCGGTGTGGCCGTCGCTGCTGGACGTGCTGCGGCCGCTGGCCTACCGCGCCGCGTCCCCGACCGTGACCGACGCGCACCGCGAGGCGCTGCTCCTGCTGTGCGAGTCGATCGCGGCGGGGCCCCTGGCGGCGCCCGGGGGCGCGCTGCGCGAGGTCGTGCTGAGCGAGCCGTACGACAGTCGCGGGAAGCCGGAGCGGGTGGGGCAGGTGCTGCGCCGGGCGGGCCGTACGGTCGTCGTGCTCGGCTGCCAGAACCTCGACTCGCGCCATCTGCGGGTGCACTGGCTCGCCCTGGACCACGATCCGTCCGGTGCTTTCGGGGCGGTCGCCCACTTCGCGCTGGAGCGGGAGGCGGCGCATCCGGCGGCGTACCCCGCCGAGGCGCTGACGGCCCTCGTCCGGCTGGTGCGGGACAAGGGCGCGGTGCCCTGGCGGCCGGAGGCGCGGGAGGCGCTCATCGCCGCGTCCGGCGACGGGCTCGGCCCGGTCCAGGCGGCCCTGCTGCTCGCCGGACGCCCGGCCCAGCTCACCGCCGAGGTGAGCGCGGCCACCGGGCTGAAGCCGCGTCAGAAGGAGTTCGGTGACGGTCTGCTGGCCTCCTTGCCGGCCGGGGACTCGGCGGCGCTGGTCGGCGCCCTGCTGCCGGACGATCCGGAGCTGCTGTGGACGGCCGGTCCCGACGTCGACGCGGCCGGCCGGGTGTGGGCCGAGCGGCTCGGCGGGATCGTCCGGCTGCCCGAGGACCTCGTCGCCGACCTGTCCCTCGGCGGGCTGCCCACCGGTTCCGTCGAGGAGGTCCTCAACCCGGGGCGCACCCCGTGGATCAGCCGCACCACCGTCCAGCGGGACCGCGACGGCCATCTGGTCGCGGAGGACCCGAAGGCGCTGCCCGGCCGCTACGACCTGCCCCGCGCCGTCGCGGCCCTGACCCAGCTCGCCTACTCCCTGCCGTACGGCCATCCGCTGCGGGCCCTGCTGCCGGAGGGGCTGGCCGCGCTGCGCCGCCGCGTCGCGGACCCGGGGCTGCTGATCGATCCGGACGTGGCGTTCACGGCGAAGGGGTCGTCGACCGCCGCCGAGCTACGCACCGCGTACGGGCTGCCCGCCACCGGCGGCGCGGACGCGGACGGGACGACCCACGTCGGCGAGGCGTTGGCGCTGCGGCCCTGGTACGGCAGCCAGGAGACCGTCCTGATCCGGCCGGGCGCGCTCGACGGCCCGGACGACCCGGTGTTCGCCCTCCTGGAGGGGCTCGTCGGACCGGCCCGGGGCCAGGGGATGCGAGCCCTGCGGACCCTCCTGGCCGACGAGCTGCCCCGCGCGCTCGCGGCCGGTACCGGGCCCGAGGCCCCCGCCGGGTACGCGCAGGACCCGGCGTTGTCCGTGCCCGAGCTGGTCGCCGAGGTCGCCGGGGAGCACGGGCTGAGCGAGGACGCGGCGGCGCTCTACCTCCAGTTGCTGGCCCTGCCCGATCCGACAGACCGCAACTGCGTCCGCTGGACCGGTTGGCGGCCCGCCCGCGCGAAGAAGGCCCGTGCCGAACTCGCGGCGTCCGCCCTGGTGGTGGAGGCGAAGCGGCCGCGCGCCGGGCGCACCCTGTTCCTGCCGTGCGGTTGGCTGGACCTGAAGGCGCCCATGCTGCCGGTGGAGATCTGGAAGCAGGGCCTCTACCCGGTCGACGGCCACGCGCGCGCCGTTCCGCTCGTGCCGGTGCCCGAGTTGTTCGCCCGCGCCTGGGAGCGGGTCCGGTCCGGCGACGCGCCCGCGTACGAGGAACTGACCACCGCCGCGACCCGCCGGGGGCGCCGCCGATGACGACCGCGCGACCCGTCCGGAATCGGTGCGCTCCCGCGTTCCGTATAGGTCAGGATCTGACCTCTTTCGCTCCTACTGTGGGTCTCGACCTCGGAACGGCACTCACGGAAGAAGAGGACCATGAGCGACTCCACCCCCCTCGGCCAGACCGTCACCGGCGAGCGCGCGGACCTGCTGGCGGCGCTGGCCAAGCAGCGGCACTTCCTGCGCTTCACCACCCGCGACCTCACCGACGAGCAGGCCGGGCAGCGGACCACGGCCAGCGAGCTGTGTCTCGGCGGTCTGATCAAGCATGTGGCCGGGACGGAGCGCGGGTGGGCGGAGTTCATCGTCGAGGGCCCGTCGGCCATGGGTGACTTCGACTCGATGACCGAGGCCGACTTCGCCGCGCGGCTCGACGAGTTCCGGATGCTGCCCGGCGAGACCCTCGCCGGGGTGCTCAAGGAGTACGACGAGGTGGCCGCCCGTACGGACGAGCTGATCGCCTCGCTGCCCAGCCTGGACGCCGACCAGCCGCTGCCGACGGCACCGTGGTTCGAGCCGGGCGCGCGCTGGTCGGCCCGCCGGGTGCTGCTGCACATCGTCGCCGAGACCGCCCAGCACGCCGGTCACGCCGACATCATCCGGGAGTCGCTGGACGGGGCGAAGAGCATGGGCTGAGCGGCGACCCGATGTCCGACGGGCCCGTCGGCCGCCGCAGCCGGAAAAGGCGTGGCGGTCCGGCGGGCCCGTCGTTACGATCACCGCGATGACCATTCACCCCGTTGACGGATTGGGGGACTCGTCCGCGCAAGGTGAGTGCTGATGTCCCATCAGCCGCTCACCCGGCCGCTCACCCGGCCCGCGACCGACGATTCCCGACTTCTTCTGTGGCTGCGCGTGCGCGAGTTCGCCGTGCCGGCCTCCATGATCGAGACCGCGACGGCCCGGCGTCTGACCGGTGACTGGGCGGGCGCCTGCGCGGCGGCCGCCGTGGACGTCGATCTCCCGTTGCGTTCCGTGGCGCGCCGGCACGGCCGGGAGCGGGCGGAGCGGATCCGCTCCGATCTCCGCCATCTCGCTCCCGACCTGCTGCGCTGGCACCTGCCGAGGATCGCGCCCGACGGGCTCCTGCGCCCGGGCCTGACCATCCCCCTCGCCCGCTACGACCCACCGGACGGCGACGACGGACCGCCCCTGCGGCTCGTGGTGCGCACGCCGCCGGGCGGGGCGGACGCCGCACAGCGCGTCAGCCTGGCGCTGTGGGAGGGGCCCGGGCCGGGCTCCCAGAAACCCGGCTTTGAGGGCACTGGCTCTGAGAGCACCGGCTTTGGGGGTACCGGCTTTGGGGGTACCGGCTTTGGGGGTACCGGCGGCCGCCATCCACATCCGCTGCCCAGCCGGCGCTTCCGCCTCGACCTGCACCGCCATCTGTGGGACGCCCGCAGGACCGACGAGCTGCGGCTGCGCTCGGGCGCGGACCGGCCGCCCGACACGGAGGCTCCCGCGTCGGCACCGCGGTACCCGGTGGACCGGTGGGCGGCCGAGGCACGGCTCCTGCTGCGGGCGGACAGGGCGGGCGAGACACCCGGCCGCCCTCACCCTCGTACCGTCGTCGTACGGCTCGGCGGACGGCACCGTCTGGCTCTGGACGTGGAGGCCCGCCCGGTCATCGGGCCGGTGCCCGCCGACGCCGCCGCGTCCGGGCTGCCGTTGCTGCCCGACGCCTCGACCTGGGTGCCACCCGATCTGGAGCTGCTGCGCGCCGGGCTGATCGACGCCGACCGGCTGCATCCGCTGGTCGCCGCCGCGCTGGCGCCCGGCCACAGGCCGCCCTCGCCCGGCGCCGGTCCCGCACCGCCTCCGGGCCGGCCGGGGCAGCCGCGGATCGTCGAGTGCCGGGGCGCCCGGCATCGGATCGGCCTGGTCGACGGAATGCTGGCCGCCCTCGACCACGATCCGGCCGAGATCCGGCGCGAGGAGCTGCTGGCCGCGCTGACCGGCACGCCGCTGCCCTGCCTCCGGTTCATCGACGAGGCACACCGCCGGCCCGACTGTCTGCCCGACGTCCGCGAACGCCTCCGGCACGGCGATGTCGCCGGTGCGCTGGCCGTCGTCGAGGGTCTGCTGGGCCCCGACGCCGTCCTGCGCGGCGGTCCGCTGCGCGAGGCGCTCGAGGCGGCCGCGCGGGGACGGATCGCGTACGGCCTGTTCCGGGCGGGTCTGACCGAGCAGAAACCCGCCCTGCCCCTCATCAGAACGAGCGGCCGGGGCCGGGCGAGGCGCTCGCGCCCTCGGCACGCCACCTTCTCCTGACCGTTCCTCCTTTTCCCTCTCCTCCTCCGGTGTCCCTTCGCCGTGCGGGCGTCTCCGCCTGCCCCGTCGGGATCCGGACACGCACCCCGAAGGTGATCCCACATGACCCTGTACGCCCCGTCCCCCACTTCCCAACTCGACGTCGCCGCCGACCTGTTGGCCCTGTTGCGCGACTCGACCACCGAACCGCGCCCCGACGTCCAGTTGGAGGCGCTGACCCTGGCGGTCGCCGCCGACCTCCCGGTGCTCCTGTGGGGCGAGCCGGGCATCGGCAAGACCGCCGCCCTCACCCAGCTCGCCACGGAGCTGGAGCTGCCGCTGACCACGGTGATCGCCAGCGTGCACGAGCCGTCCGACTTCTCCGGTCTGCCGGTCGTCGGCGACGACCCCGCCGAACAGGGCGTTCCGATGGCCCCGCCGGACTGGGCGGTACGGCTGGTGCGGGCCGGGCGGGGGCTGCTGTTCCTGGACGAGCTGTCCACCGCGCCGCCCGCCGTGCAGGCCGCGCTGCTCCGCCTGGTGCTGGAGCGGCGGATCGGCTCGCTGCGGCTGCCGCCCGGCGTACGGATCGTGGCCGCCGCCAATCCGCGGTCCTCGGCGGCCGACGGCTGGGAGCTGAGCCCGCCCCTGGCGAACCGGTTCGTCCATCTGCACTGGGCCCACGACCACGAGGTCGTCGTCCGCGGCCTCGGCGGCGTCTGGCCGCGTGCCACCCTGCCCCGGCTGGACCCGGACCGGCTGCCGGAGGCCGTGGACTTCGCGCGGCGCGCGGTGTGCGGGCTGCTCGCCGCCCGGCCCACGCTCGTGCACCGGCTGCCCAGTGCCGAGACCCGCCGGGGCGGGCCCTGGCCGTCGCCCCGGAGCTGGGACATGACGCTCTCCCTGATCGCGTTCGCGTCGGCGGCCGGTTCGTCCCGCGAGGTGCTGTCGATGCTGGTGCGGGGCACGGTCGGGGACGGCCCGGGGCTGGAGCTGCTGGCGAGCGTGGACCGGATGGACCTGCCGGACCCCGAGTCGGTGCTCGCCGACCCGGCGGGGGCGGAGCTGCCCGAGCGCGGGGATCTGCGCCAGGCCGTCCTGGACGGTGTGGTGGCGGCGGTGCGGGGCCGTCCGGACCGGGCGCGCTGGGACGCGGCGTGGGCCGTGCTCGTGCGGGCGCTGGAGACGGGCGCCCCGGACCTGGTCGTCGTCCCCGCGACCACCCTCGCCTCGCTGCGGCGGGAGGACTGGGACGTCCCCGAGTCGATCGAACGGCTCGCCGGTGTGGTGACGCTGTCCCGGCACGCGGACCACGCGGCGGCGCGCACGGCGAGCCGCGCGAAGGCGGGCCGATGACCGAGGAGCGGCCCGCACTGGATCTGGACAAGCTCTTCGCCGCGCGCCTGCACGCCGCGCGGGCCCGCCCCTATCTGGCGACGGCGCTGTTCGCCCTGCACACCGTGGCGTCCCGGCAGGTGCCGACGATGGCCGTCGACCGGCACTGGCGGTGCTACGTCTCCCCCGGCTTCGTGGACCGCACGCCCGTGGAGGAACTCGCGGGGGTGTGGGTGCACGAGGTGTCCCATCTGCTGCGCGACCACCACGGGCGCAGCGAGCGGGTCGCGCGCGAACGCGGTCTGACCGGGGCGGCCGAGCGGCTGCGGATGAACATCGCGGCGGACTGCGAGATCAACGACGACGTGTTCGGCGACGGGCTGCTGCGGCCGCGGGGCGCGGTCGTGCCGGGCCTGCTGAAACTGGCCCCGGGCAAGCTGATGGAGGACTACCTGCGCGAGTTCCGGCTCGGTCCGCACACGCAGGACCTGGCGTGGCTGGACTGCGGCAGCGGCGCCGACGGGCGCGAGCGGGAGTGGGACCTCGGACCGGACGGGGCGCACGGGCTGAGCGCGCAGGAGCGGGACGCGGTGCGGTTCCGGGTGGCGCAGGGCATCAAGGCGCGGCCGGGCAGCACACCGCAGGGGTGGCAGCGGTGGGCGGAGGAGGCGTTCCATCCGCCGCAGCCGTGGCGGGAGCTGCTGGGCGCGGCGGTGCGCTCGGCGGCCTCCGGGCCCGGTGCGGGCGAGGACTACACGTACGGCCGTCCGTCGCGGCGCTCGACGTCGGTGCCCGGTGCGGTGCTGCCGAGCCTGCGGCGCAGGCCGCCGCGGGTCTGCGTGGTCGTCGACACCTCCGGGTCGGTGAGCGACGCCGAGCTGGGCGGCGCGCTCCTGGAGATCGCGGCGATCTCCCGGGCCGTGGGCGGGCGGCGGGACCTGGTGAGCGTGGTGTCGTGCGACGCGGCGGCCCGGACGGTGCATCCGCTGTGCCGGGGCGAGGGCATCGCGCTGGTGGGAGGCGGCGGCACGGATCTGCGGTCCGGTTTCACGACGGCGCTGCGCTCCCGGCCCCGGCCGGACGTCGTGGTGGCACTGACCGACGGGCAGACCCCGTGGCCGAGCACGCCGCCGCCGTGCCGGACGGTGGTCGGCCTGTTCCCCCGGGACTCGTCGTCGTACCGGCACGAGGACGATCCGGACTACGAACCGGAGACGCCGCCGGCCTGGGCGCGGGTGGTGGAGATCGGCTAGGTCTCGGGGGGGGCGTGCATCGCGTTCCCTGGGCCGCCGTCCGCGCTCAGTTCTAGGCTGGAGGTCTCGCCGGTGCGGGAGACCGGGGCCGGCCAGGGAGGTCTCGATGACGGACGCGTCGTACCACCACCGCACATCCGGTGCGCCCCGGGACGGCCGCTATCTCCCGGTCGCCGAGCACGGGCTGATCGGCGATCTGCGCAGTGTGGCCCTGGTGGGGACGGACGGCACGATCGACTGGTACTGCTGCCCCGCGTTCGACTCGCCGAGCGTCTTCGGCGCGATCCTGGACGCCGAGCGCGGCGGTTCCTTCGCGCTGGCGGCGGCGGTCCCGGGCCGGACCAAGCAGTTCTACTTCCCCGACACCAACGTCCTGATCACCCGGTTCTTCACCGAGGACGGCGTGGGCGAGGTGCAGGACTTCATGCCGCTGGACGGCGGTCCCGGCGACGCGGACCGGCACCGGCTGATCCGGCGGGTGCTGTGCGTGCGCGGCACGGTCCCCTTCGAGGCCCGGGTGGCCCCGCGGTTCGACTACGGCGCGCAGCCGCACACCCTGCGCGTCGAGGACGACGTGGCGGTCTTCGCCTCCGCCGGGCTGACCCTGGCGCTGACCGCGACGGTCCCCCTGGAGGCCGACGGGGCCGACGTGCGCGCGGAGTTCAAGCTCGCCGAGGGCGAGTCGGCGGTGTTCGCCCTGGACCGGGTCGGCGGCGAGGTGACGCCCCGCCGGTGCGCGCGCACCGAGGCGGAGGAGCAGTTCGCGGCCACGGTGTCGTACTGGCGGCGCTGGCTGTCGGCCTCCCGGTACCGCGGGCGCTGGCGGGAGATGGTGCACCGCTCGGCCCTCACCCTCAAGCTGCTGACGTACGCGCCGACCGGGGCGATCGTCGCCGCGCCGACCACGAGTCTGCCCGAGGAGCTGGGCGGGGAGCGGAACTGGGACTACCGCTATGTGTGGGTGCGGGACGCGGCGTTCTGCGTCTACGCGCTGCTGCGGCTGGGCTTCTCCGGTGAGGCCGAGGCGTTCATGGAGTTCGTGACCCGGCACATCGCGCCGGGTGACGGCAAACCGTCGGGACCGTTGCAGATCATGTACGGCATCGACGGCCGCACGGACCTGTCGGAGAGCGAACTCACCCATCTGGAGGGGCACCGGGGCTCGGCGCCGGTCCGGGTCGGCAACGCGGCGGCCGATCAGCTCCAACTGGACATCTACGGCGCGCTGATCGACTCGATCTATCTGTACGACAAGTGGGCCAAGCCGGTGTCCAGCGCTCAGTGGGACGACGTGTGCGCGCTGGTCGACTGGGTGTGCGAGCACTGGGACCAGCCCGACGAGGGCGTGTGGGAGACCCGGGGCGGCCGCCGCAACTTCCTGTACTCGCGGCTGATGTGCTGGGTGGCGATCGAGCGGGCGGTCCGGATGGCGAACCGGCGCGGTCTGCCCGCCGATCTGCCGCGCTGGCAGGCGGCCCGCGACCGGATCTACCGGCGGATCCACAGCCGGGGCTGGTCTGCGGAGCGCGGGGCGTTCGTGCAGCACGAGGACGGGGACGTGCTGGACGCGGCGGTGCTGATGATGCCGCTGGCCAAGTTCATCGCCCCGACCGACCCCAAGTGGCTGTCCACGCTGGACGCGCTCACCCGCGAACTGGTGTCGGACTCCCTGGTCTACCGCTACGACCCGCGCGCCAGCCCCGACGGGCTGCGCGGCGACGAGGGCACGTTCTCCATCTGCTCCTTCTGGTACGTGGAGGCCCTGGTGCACGCCGGCCGGCTGGACGAAGCCCGGCTGGCCTTCGAGAAGATGCTGACGTACGCCAACCATCTCGGCCTGTACGCCGAGGAGATCAGCCACACCGGCGAACAACAGGGCAATTTCCCCCAGGCGTTCACCCATCTCTCCCTGATCAGCGCGGCGTTCAATCTGGACCGCGCCCTGGGCTGACCGGTAGGCAGGGAAGATGACCATGCAGAACCACCCCGTCGACCACGAACTCGTCGAGGCCGCGGCGCACGTCGCCCGCACACGCTGCCGGGGCGACAACCACACCATGGCGGCCGCGGGCCGCGCCCCGGACGGCCGGATCGTCACCGCGGTGAACGCCTACCACTTCACCGGCGGCCCCTGCGCCGAGCTGGTCCTCATCGGCGCGGCGGCCGCGCAGGGGGTCTACGAGCTGACCACGATCGTCGCCGTGGGCGACCGCGACCGAGGGGTCGTTCCTCCGTGCGGCCGGTGCCGGCAGGTGCTTCTCGACTACTTCCCCGGCGTCGAGGTCATCGTGGGCGAGGGCGACGGCATGCGGGCGGTGCCGGTCGCCGAACTGCTGCCCGCGAGCTACGTGTGGGCCGACCACCAGCTCGACACCGAGTGACGGGACGGGGCCGCGTACCCGGTGGCGGGGCGGCCGCCGGCCCGTCATCGGCCCCAGATCGCGCGGTACGCCTCGCGGTAGCCCGGCGGGTCCCAGGTGGTGGCGCCCTCGCTGTTGGCGGCGGTGGCGATGTGCACCGGGGCCGCGTACCCGGTGGCGGGGCGGCCGGCGAAGGCCCGGTTGAACTCGTCGACGATCTGCCACCCCTGCTGGGACAGCGGTTCGGGCACGGTCGCCTGCTGGTACTGCTCGCTGTCGATGCGCTGGAAGGCGGACGGATCGCCGTCCCCGGCCCCGATGTTGTACGGCGGCCCTGTGCCCTCCTCGCCGGCCGCGCGGAAGGCGGGCGCGGCGTCGGCGAAGTACAGGTCGTTGATGGCCACGGAGTGCGTCCAGGCGTCGCCGAACCGGGCGAGGAGGGCGGAGATCTCGCGCGGGGTGCGGCTGCTCGCGTCCGGGATCGGGATGTTCTCGTAGGCGAGGATCCGCACCCCGGGGCAGGTGGCGAGCGCGGCGCGGATCAGCTCGGACTTGTTCCGGGCGAACGGGATCGAGGCGTCGGTGATGATCACGGCCCCGGCCCGGCCGCCGGACTCCGCGATGACCCACTGCGCGCTGATCCGGGCCACGTCCTCCACGCGCGTGGTGACGTTGGTGAAGAGCGGGGGCCTGCTGCTGGGGCCGGGGGCGGCGACCGCGTGCCAGCCGACGAGGGGGATGCCCAGTTCACCGGCCCGGGCGACCTGCCGTGACGTGGCGTCGGGGTCGAACCCGCCGATGACGATGCCCGACGGTCTGAGGGCCACGGCCTCGCTCATCGCGGCCTGGATCCCGGCGGGCGTACCGCCGCCGTCGATGACCCGGACGGTCCATCCGATGACCCGCGCGGCCTGCCGCACACCGTCGGCGGCGCCCGCGACGCCGGGGTTGGTCATGGTCTGGGCGACGTAGACGAGCGTCCTGCCGGGCACGGCTCGCGGGCCGGTGGTCGGTCCGTCCCAGGGCGCGTCGGTGGCCTCGGCCGTGGTGACGGCGGCGGCCGCCCGGGCCTGTACGGCGGGACAACCGGCCGCGCCCGGGACCGTCTCGTCGGGATCCCGGGAGGAGCCGCGTTCGCAGCCGGCCAGCAGGGCGGCACAGGCCAGCAGGGCGCAGGAGGCGAGCCGCGCGGTGCGGGCGGGGGCGCCTGAGCGGTGGCGGCCGGACACGGGGACCTCCCTTGAGCGACGGTGGGCGAATGTGCCACGGACAGCGGTGTCAGGGCGGGGACGGTGGCGCGTCGGCGGTCTCTGCCCTCGCCGGTTCCCTCCCGCTGCGCAGTCGGCGACGCGCCTCGTACCCGGCCAGGCCGACGGCGAGGAGCAGGGTGCCGCCGTAGAACAGCGGGACCGTCCAGAACTCGCCGCCCAGTTGGCCGATGCCGGTGAGGCCGACGGCCAGGACGGCGACCGCCACGACCGTGCCGAGGGCGTTCGGCCGGCCCGGTCTGATCGCCGTGGCGCCGAGGAGGGCGCCGACGAAGGCGGGCAGCAGATAGTCGAGGCCGACGCTGGGGTTGCCGATCTGCTGCTGGGCGGCGAGCAGTACACCGGCGCAGCCCACGATCAGCCCGGAGGCGGTGAACGCGTACACCGTGCAGGCGCGGACGCGGATGCCGACGAGTTCGGCGGCGCGCGGGTTGGAGCCGACGACGTACAGGTACCGGCCGAGCGGGAGCCGCTCCAGGACCACCCAGAGCGCGGCGGCGAGGCCGAGCACGTAGAAGGCGGGGACCGGGAGGCCGAGGAAGGTGGAGTCGTAGAGGTCGGTGAACGCGGGCGGCAGGCCCCCGGGGCCGGGGACGATCCGGCCGCCGTCGGTGACCCACCCGCTGACCGCGTACATCATGCTGCCGGTGCCGAGGGTGGCGATGAAGGAGTCGATGCGGCCGAAGACGACGACGATCCCGTTGAGGACGCCCACCAGCGCGCCGCCCGCGATCACGGTGAGGCAGGCCAGCGGCCAGGGCCAGCCCTCCTCGACGATGAGCTGGAGCACCATCACATGGGCCAGGCCGAGGCCGTAGCCGATGGAGAGGTCGAAGGCGCCGGTGACGACGGGGACGGTCGCGGCGAGCGCGAGGACGGCCGGGATGGACTGGTTGGACAGGATCGAGTCGACGGTGTCGAGGGTGGGGAAGGTGCGGGGCAGGGCGAGCGAGAAGACCACGACGAGCAGGACGGTGAGGGCGAGCAGTCCGTAGGCGCCGATCCAGTGCACGCCGGGGCGGCGCGGGCGCGGGGTGGTCGTCATGGGCGGGTCCCGGTCGCGGGCCCGGTCCCGGTCGCCGGCCCGGTCCCGGTCGTCGGCCCGGGGAGGGCGGAGGCGGCCCGGGTGAGCGCGGCGGCGGTGAGGGCCGGTCCGGTCAGCTCGGCGGTGACCGATCCGCGCACCAGGACCAGGGCGCGGCGGCAGACGCTCGCGACCTCCTCGGCGTCGGTGGAGACCAGCAGGACGGCGAGGCCCTGGGCGAGCGCCTCGTCCAGCAGCCGGTGGAGGGCGGCCTTGGCGCCGATGTCGACGCCGGCGGTCGGTTCCTCCAGGATCAGCAGCCGTGGGCCCACCCGCAGCCGGCGTCCGATCATGACCTTCTGCTGGTTCCCGCCGGACAGGGTGGCGAGGACGGCCTCGCCGTCGTCCGGCCGCACCGCGAACCGTGCGATCAGCCGGGCTGCCTCGGCGCGTTCCCGGCGGGGCCGGATCCAGTGCGGCGCGGACCCGTCGGCGGTCCGGGGCACGGCGAGGAGGTTCTCCCGTACGGTCAGCCGGGCGAGGCAGCCCTCGCGCAGCCGGTCGGCGGGGACCAGGCCGGCACCGCGCGCCACGGCCTCGGCGACCGTGCGGGGGCGGTAGGGGCGGCCGTCGAGGAGGACCCCGCCGTCGAGCGGCGGCCGGGCCCCGGCCAGGGCGCGGCCCAGTTCGGCGTGTCCGGCGCCGGTCAGGCCGACCAGCCCCAGTGCCTCCCCCGCCCGCAGCTCCAGGCTCACCGGCCCCACGCCGGGGGCGTGGGCGGCGTCGAGCGCGAGGACGACCGGTCCGGTGCGGCCCGCGGTGCTCGGGGGGACCGTCGCGGGCTGCTCCTCTCCGACGATGTCGTGCACCAGGCGGGCGGGGCTGTGGCCGGCCAGCGGGCCGTGGCTGACGAGCCGGCCGTCGCGCAGTACGGCGAAGGAGTCGGCGACCCGGTACACCTCGTCCAGGCGGTGGCTGACGTAGAGGAGGGCGTGGCCGCGGTCGCGCAGGGTGTGCAGGACGTCGAAGAGGCGGGCGCAGTCGGCGGCGGGGAGCCGGGCGGTCGGCTCGTCCAGGACGAGGAGCTTCGCGTCGGTCGCGAGGGCCCGGGCGATGGCGACCTGCGCGCGTTCGGCCGGGGCGAGCCGGGCGATCGGGGTGTCCGGGTCCAGACCGGCCGCGACGGTCCGCAGGGCGTCGGCGCAGCGCTCGCGGGTCCGCCGCCAGGAGATCAGCCCGGCGCGGCGCGGATACCCGGCGCCCAGGGCGATGTTCTCGGCGACCGTCATCCACTCCACGAGGCCGAGGTCCTGGTGGATGAACGCCATGGCGCGGGTCGCGGCACGGCTGCCGAGCGGGTGGCCGTCGACCGTGACCTCGCCGGTGTCGGCGCGGTGGACACCGGCGAGCACCTTGATGAGGGTGGACTTCCCTGCGCCGTTGGGCCCGAGGAGGGCGAGGACGCCGCCCGCGTGGACGTCGAGGTCGACGCCGTCCAGGGCGACGGTCCCGCCGAACCGCTTGCCGAGCCCGCGGACGCTCAGCATGGGGTGCGCCGTGGGCGGGGCGGGATCTTCGTGTCGTTTGACATTGTTTGTGACATTACGTGCCCTTGCGTACGACATTCCGCGCAGCCCGCGTGTCCGGCGGCGTGTCAGGCGGCGTCGAGGCCGCATTCGGCCCAGATGACCTTGCCCTCGGGCAGATGGCGGGTCCCCCAGCTCCGCGCGAGCTGTGCGACGAGGAACAGGCCGCGTCCGCCCTCGTCGTTGGAGCCGGCCTGGCGCAGATGCGGGGCCGTGTTGCTGCTGTCGGAGACCTCGCAGATCAGTGAGCGGTGGTGCAGCAGCCGGACCCGGACGGGACCGGAGCCGTGCCGGATCGCGTTGGTGACCAGCTCGCTCAGGATCAGCTCCACGGCGAACGCGGTCTCCTCGAGCCCCCAGTCGGCCAGTTGGCGTGTCGCGCGGGCGCGGATCTCGCCCACGAGGGCCGGGTCGGGAGGCAGGTCCCAGGCGGCGATCCGGGCGGGGTCCAGGGCGTGGGTGCGGGCGACGAGCAGGGCGATGTCGTCGCAGGGGTGGGCGGGGGCGACGCTGTCGAGGATCGCCTCGCAGGTCTCCTCCGGGGAGCGCTCCGGATGGCCGGCGAGGGCACCGCGCAACTGGTCGAGGACGAGGTCGACGTCGCGGTTGCGGTCCTCGATGAGCCCGTCGGTGAAGAGCACCAGCCCGCTGTCCGGCGGCACGTCGATCTCGACCGCGTCGAACGGCAGCCCGCCGAGGCCCAGCGGCGGCCCGGCGGGCAGTTCGGGGTAGGAGACGGTGCCGTCGGGACGGACCAGCGCGGGCGGCGGATGCCCGGCGCGTGCCATCACACAGCGCTGCTCGGTCGGGTCGTAGATCACGTACAGGCAGGTCGCGCCGATGATCCCGACGCCCTCGCCGTCGGGATCGTCGCGGTCGAGGCGGCCCACCAGGTTGTCGAGGTGGCCGAGGACCTCGTCGGGCGGGAAGTCGAGTTCCGCGAAGCTGCGGGCGGCGGTGCGCAGCCGCCCCATGGTGGCGGCGGAGAGCATGCCGTGGCCGACGACGTCCCCGACCAGGAGTCCGATCCGGGCCCCGGACAGCGGGATGACGTCGTACCAGTCCCCGCCGACGTCGGACTCGGCGGGCAGATAGCGGTGGGCGACCTCCACGGCGTCCTGGTCGGGCAGCCCGTGCGGCAGCAGCCGGCGCTGGAGCGCGAGGACCATCCCGCGCTCGCGCGTGTAGCGGCGGGCGTTGTCGGTGGACAGGGCGGCCCGGCTCACCAGCTCCTGTGCCAGCGACCGGTCGTCGTCCCCGAAGGGGGCGGGATCCTGCGCGCGGTAGAAGCTGACGACCCCCAGGACGACACCGCGCGCGAGCAGCGGTACGGCGATGAGGGAGTGGACGTGGGCCAGCAGCCGTTCGGTGTGCTCGGGGTCCTGGGCGAGCCAGCCCGCGGCGACCTTCAGGTCCGGTTCCAGCTCGGCGCGGCCGGTGGTCAGACAGCGCACCTGGGGTGCCGTCGGGCCGAACACGATCCGCTGCCCGACGGGTGTGAAGGGGAGGTCGTCGCGGATGCCGTGCACCACGGTGCGCACCAGGTCGGCGAGCGGATCGGCGGACTCCTCGCCGCGGAGCACGGGCTCGGGCAGGTCGACGGTGACGTAGTCGGCGAACCTCGGGACGGACGTCTCGGCGAGTTCCCCGACGGTGCGGCGCACGTCCAGGGTGGTGCCGATCCGGGCGCCGACCTCGGACAGCAGCTCCAGCCGGCGACGGGCGGCCACGGCGTAGGCGCCGACGTGGGGCTCGCCGACGAGGAGCAGGCCTCGCGTGGAGGGGGGTGGGGTGGGGGGTGGGGGCCCGGTCCGCCCAGTCCGCCCGGTGCGCTCGGTACGGGTGGAGGGCGGAGGGCCGGTGCGGCGGCCGTCGATCGTCACACCACCGTCTGTCGCCGTCGGTGTGGTGGGCGCCGGGCGGGGTGGCGCGGCGGCGGTGAGCCGTGCGAGCCGGGACACGGCGGCGAGGACGGTGGGGGCGGTCGCGAACTCGGGCAGGGCGTCGCTCTGGTGCGGGACGGCGACCTCGGGCCCTCCAAGCCCTCCGGGCCCGCCGGGGGCGGCCGGTCCGGGGACGACGACCTCGATGGCGAGACCGGCCACCCCCGAGGCGCTCGCCGTCGGGCGGCTCACCAGGGTGACCCGTCGGCCGTCGGAGAGGGTCACGGCGACGGCGGCCCGCTGTCCGCGGGAGAGCAGCTCGGCGGCGCGTTCCAGGAGCAGCGCCCGGTCCCGGGGGTGGAGCCCGAGCGCCGGTTCGTCCAGGGCGACACCGCGCCGCGGGCCGTCGGCGGTGTCGACGCCCGTGGCCAGGTACGCCCGCAGCAGCGCGCGCTCGCGGGCCGAACTCTCGCCCAGCAGCCGCCGCTCCACGGCCCGCACCGCCCTGCGCAGGACGATGCCCAGCGCCGGACTGTCGGCGGCGCGCGGATAGCCGAAGCACAGGACGCCTTCGATCCGCCCGCTGAGCGGGTCCCGGACGGGCAGCGCGACGCAGGCGTTCTGCTGGGAGCGTTCCGCGAAGTGTTCGGCGCCGTGGACGCGGATGAACCGGCGGTCCGCCAGCGCGAGTCCGATGCCGTTGGTGCCGGCGAAGCGCTCGGCGAACATGAAGCCGGGGACGCGCTGGAAGGCGGGCAGCCGGGCGGCCAGCGACGCCTCGCCGAAGCGGCGCAGCAGGACCGTGCCGGTGGCGTCGGCGACGCTGATGTTGATCTCGGTCCCGGAGTAGCGGGCCTGCAGGCGGTCCAGCACCGGTGCGGCGGCGCGGACGATCCGCCCGTCCGGATCGAAGTCGTCATGGAAGGGCGGATCGGCCTGGTCCGGGGAGAGCCCGAGGCTGCGGCAGCGCCGCCAGGAGTCGAGGATCGAGCCGCGCACCCCGCCCCGCGCGACCGGCTCCCCCTGGAGGAACCGCTCACGGAGGTGGGCGGGCCCCGTCGGCATCGGTTCCCCGCCGGACCGGACCATGCTTCGCCTCACTCACGCCCGCGACATTCCACCAGCCATGAAGAACGCGACATCGCTGGAGATACGAATACAGCCGAGGATACGGACATACCGGACACTAGTCACGGTGTGTCCGCCCCGCGCGGACGTGGGCAGGCCGGCCGACCACAGGCCGATCACAGCACGGCGACCGGGGTGACGGGCGAGCCCGTGCCGCCCGGGATGTTCAGCGGCGCCACGACGATCATGAACGTGTGGCGGCCCGCCTCGGCCGTCGCCCCGGCGAGGGCCTCCAGATCGAGGTTGTCCAGCAGCGGCACCCCCAGCGCGGCGACCGCCAGCGCGTGCACCGGCGAGTGCACACCCGCCACCGGCGACGGCCGTACGTCACTGTCGCCGTCGCTGCCGATCAGCGCGACCCCCCGCTCGGCGAGCAGCGGCACCGCGTCCACATGGAAGCCCGCGCTGAGCGCGGCGGAGTCCCAGGCGCCGCGTTCCGCGCGGCGGCGGACGTGCCCGGTGCGCAGCAGTACGGCGTCGCCCTCGCCGATCGTGACCCCGAGGGCCTTCTCGGCGGCGAGGACGTCCCGCGCCCGCACCGCCTGTCCGGGCTCCAGCCACGGGACCCCGTGGACGGCGGGCAGGTCGAGCAGCACACCGGTGGTGACGAGGGCGCCGAGCGCCGCGACCGCGCCGAAGCGGGCGCCCCCGGCGTCGACGGACTCGTCCGCCGCCCGGCCGTCGTAGAGACGGCCCCGGTAGGCGATGTGGGACAGCGCGTCGAGATGGGTGACGCTCCGGCCGTGGTAGTCGGCGGCGACGAAGTCCTTGTACGCGGAGGGCTCCGGGCTCTCCACGTCTCCGAGGTCGGTCATGTGGTGCAGCGCGGGCCGGGGATTGTCGGGTCCGGGCCGGGTGTCCCAGGGCAGCGCCAGCGGAACGACCTCCCCGGACCGCACCCCGGCCACGGCCCGCCGCACCTGCTCCGCGCCCACCCGGTTCCAGGCACCCCGGTCGGCGGGGGTCCAGCGGCCCCAGGCACGCACGGCGTCGAAGAGCGCGTCGAACTCGGTCATCCGCGTCTCCTCCGTGAGGACAGTCCCGAGGGTAGCTGGCCTCGGGGCTGTTCCTCGGTATCCGGCTGTTGACCGCTCAGCCCATCCGCCGGTGACCGCTCAGCTCATCCGCCGGGCCCTGTGAGGACGCGCGCCAGCGGGGAGCGCGGGAACGGGTCTCACGGAATCTCAGGCAGTTGCAACCCGGTGCAGTGCCCGCGCCGGACCTGGTCCTTCGCGAACTCCGTCACGTACTCGCGCAGCAGGACGCGCCGCGCTTGCTTCTCCGCCTCGGTCAGCGGGCGCTGCCTCTCGTCCCTCTCCTTCTCCTCACGAGGGCGGTCGTCGTAGCCCCAGTACGCGGCGAAGCCGGCGTTCCCGCCGTCGCACCGGGCGACGGCCCATGCCCTGTCCTCGGTCAGTGCGGGCTTCCAGGTACCGGCGCCCATGGGCAGGGCGTCGGGGCCGGAGCCCCACTCGCGTACGTCCGTGCCCCAGTCACCGCGCCAACCGGTGAGCTCGACGAGCGGCCGGCCCCGCCGGTCACTGCCGTCATCGTCCTTCGGCGCGTACAGCGTGCAGCGTCCGACGATGCCGCCGTCCGCGAGGGCCATGCGCACCTCCCCGTCGCGGCCTTCCGCCGGAACACGGGTGGTGGCGAGGGCGTCGCAGGCCGTGCCCTTCGCGTCCGCGCGGGGCACGAACCGGCCGGTGTCCGGGACCGCTCCGTCTCTCGGTTCGGGCAGCGGCTCGCCACCACACCCCAGCTTCTCGGTCACCACGTTCGTCATCCGCACGGCGAGCCGCAGCATGGCGGCCTTCTCCTCGCGGCTCTTGGCGAAGTAGGTCCAGGTGGTCACGAGCAGACGGCGGTCGTCGCCGCGCGGCTCCCGGATGCCGGTCGGGCACTCGGGCATGAGGAAGACCCGGCTGTACTCGTCCTCGAATCCGGGCAGACCGCCCGGCAGGACGGCGTGCGGCGGATAGGAGGTCCCTGCGAACCGCAACTCCTCGTCGCGAGCCGGTCCTGGCGGATAGGCGTCGACGGCGACCACCACCTTGTCCGCATCGCTCTTCAGCACGCAGTGGTACTCACCGAGATCCTTGTCGAAGGACTCCCGTTCCGAGCCGAGTCGTACGTCCGTTCGTACCGTCTTCAGATCGTCACCGGGCAGGGCACCCCCGCATGCCTCGCGTGCCAGCCACCAGTCCGTCACCGGCGCGCGGACCGAGAACCCGACGATGACCAGCACGAGGCCCACAAGGGCCAGGCTCCACAGCAACGTGAGGTGCCTCGACACCCAATCTCCCACGACGTTCCCCCGTTTGTGCCGCACACGGCTTTCGCAACAGCGCGACCAGCCTCGCATGTCCCTTGCGCGCCGAGCCCAACGGGGTTCACTCCTCCCCCATCAGCCGCCTAGCCGAGAAACGACAGGCGGACCTGGCGCTCCGGGTTGTCCTTGTTGGTGTCCACCAGGCACACCGACTGCCAGGTGCCCAGTTCCAGCCGTCCGCCGATCACCGGCAGGGTGGCGTGCGGCGGCACGAAGGCCGGGAGGACGTGGTCGCGGCCGTGACCGGGGCTGCCGTGCCGGTGCTGCCAGCGGTCGTCGGCGGGGAGCAGGGTGTGCAGGGCGGTGAGCAGGTCGTCGTCGCTGCCCGCGCCGGTCTCGATGATCGCGATGCCGGCGGTGGCGTGCGGGACGAAGACGTTCAGCAGGCCGTCGCGGCCGGCCGCCGCCTCGTCGAGGAACGCCTCGCAGTCCCGGGTCAGGTCGACGACCCGCTCCCGGGTGCCGGACGCGATGTGCAGGACTCGGGTGGTGAACGCGGCTTCCATGAGCCCATCGTGACCCATCCGCCGGGGATACGACGTGTCCGGCGATAAGGCATGTCCGCCGCGTATCCGTCGCATGTCCGCTGCGCGAGACGGCCATTGACCCTGCCCCAGCGCCTGGCTACGTTCCTCGGCATGTTGCGTTCGGCGCTGCTCACCACGCGCGGTCACATCGACCTGCTGCGGGTGGCCTCGGCCGCGTGTCGCCGCTGACGCCCTTTCGCTCTCCGCCCCTTCCCGCGCCCGGCTTCCCGGGCTTTCTCGGCGTGCTCGCCGAGGTCGTCGTCGGTTCCCCCGAAAGGCTGCCGCTGCCATGGCGAACGACGGTCAGGTGCGGCTGCCGTGGGCCGTGCGCGTCGAGGGGCTGCGGCGCGTCCTCGACGGCCGGGTCGTTGTCGACGGTCTCCGTCTCGACGTCCGGCCGGGCGAGTTCGTCGCCCTGATCGGGGGTGACGGCAGGTCCGCGCTGTTGGGGATCCTCGCGGGGCTCGACCGCGACGTCGAGGGCACCGTGCTGGTGCCGCGCCGCAGGGCCCTCGCCTCCGGGGCGACTCGGCCGACGGCGTGGGAACGGGCGTGGCGCACGCTGTTTCCCGGCACCGGGGCCCGGCCCGCCGCCCTGGTCCGGGCGCTCACGGGCGAACCCGATCTGCTGCTGCTCGACGACCCGTTCGGCGCACTGGACGCGCCCGCCCGCGCCAGGGCCCGGCGTCTGCTGAGCGAGTGGTGGCAGCCGCGCGACCGCGCGGTCCTGCTCGTCACGGACGACGTCGAGGAGGCCATCCTGCTCGCCGACCGCGTGCTGGTGATGGACGCCGGGGCCGTCGTCCACGAGCGGCGGATCGGGCTCGGCCGGCCGCGCGACCCCGCCGACCCGCGGTTCGCCGTCCTGTGCGCGGGGCTTGTGGAACGCCTCCCGCGACCGGCCGGGGGAAGATCCGCGCGGACGGCGGCGTTAGGTGAAACGTGAACGATGTGCGTGAGGTCGAGGTGGTCGTCATCGGCGCCGGTCAGGCGGGACTGGCCGCCGCCTACCATCTGCGGCGCACCGGTTTCGAGCCCGAGCGCGACTTCGTGGTGCTGGACCACGCCCCGGGCCCGGGCGGCGCCTGGCGGTTCCGGTGGCCCTCGCTGACGTACGGCAAGGTGCACGGCATGCACGCGCTGCCCGGGATGGAGCTGACGGGCGCGGACCCGGCCCGGCCGTCGTCCGAGGTCATCACCGAGTACTTCGACGCCTACGAGCGGACCTTCGGTCTGCGGGTGCGGCGGCCCGTGGAGGTGACGGCGGTCCGGGAGGGCACGGGCGGACGGCTGCTGGTCGAGACCTCCGGCGGCACCTGGTCCACGCGGGCGCTGATCAATGCCACCGGCACCTGGGACCGGCCGTTCTGGCCGCGCTATCCGGGCCAGGAGACCTTCCGCGGACGGCAGTTGCACACCGCGGGCTATCCGGGGCCCGAGGCGTTCGCGGGGCTGCGGGTGATCGTCGTGGGCGGCGGCGCCTCCGGTACCCAGCATCTGCTGGAGATCGCGCCGTACGCGGCCGCCACCACCTGGGTGACGCGCCGGCCGCCCGTCTTCCGGGAGGGGCCCTTCGACGAGGACGCGGGCCGCGCGGCCGTCGCGCTCGTCGAGGACCGGGTACGGCAGGGGCTGCCGCCGAGGAGCGTGGTGTCCGTGACGGGCCTGCCCCTGAACGACGCGGTCCGGCAGGGTCTGGCGGACGGGGTCCTCGACCGGCTGCCGATGTTCGACCGGATCACCCCGGAGGGGGTGGAGTGGGACGACGGGCGGCGGGTCGCCGCCGACGTCATCCTCTGGGCGACCGGCTTCCGGCCCGCCCTCGACCATCTGGCACCGCTGCGGCTGCGCGAGCCGGGCGGCGGGATCCGGATGGACGGGACGCGCGTGGCGGCCGACCCGCGGATCCATCTCGTCGGCTACGGGCCGTCGGCCAGCACCATCGGCGCGAACCGGGCCGGCCGGGCGGCGGTACGGGACATCCGGCGCCTGCTGACCCGGGAGGCCGGCGAGCCCGCCGCCGCCTGACGGCTTCCGGCCGCGGCCTACGGGTTCGATGGGTTCTGTGGGTTCTGTGGGTTCTACGGTGTCTTCGGGGCGGCCGGGCTCTGCTGCTTCTGGCTCTGCTGGTTCCTGTTGAACTCGGCGACGTTCGCCTGGTGTTCCGAGTAGCTCGCCGTGAAGCGGGTGTCACCGGGCTTGACCGTGACGAAGTACAGCCAGTCGCCCGGCGTGGGGCTGATCGCGGCGCGCAGGGCCTCGTCACCGGGGTTGCCGATCGGCGTCGGCGGCAGTCCCATGCGCTGGTAGGAGTTGTAGGGGCTCTCGATCCGGGTGTCCGCCTGGGTCGTCTTCAGGGTCGAGCGGTTGAGCGCGTAGTTGATGGTGGAGTCCATCTGGAGGGGCATCCCGCGCTCCAGCCGGTTGAAGATCACCCGGGCCACCTTGCCCATGTCCGCCTTGGTGGCGGCCTCGGCCTGGACGAGGCTGGCGATGGTGACGGCCTGGTAGACGTTCATGGAGTTGCGCTGGGCACCGGCGGCGATCGGCGCGCCGTTGAACTTCTTGTCGGCGGTGTCGACCATGGCCGTCAGCAGGGACTGGGGAGTCGCCTTCTCCAGCGGGTACGTGGCCGGGAAGAGGTAGCCCTCCGGGTTGCCGTCCGCGTCGTTCGGCAGCTTCAGGCCGGCCTGCGGCAGTGCCTTGCGGGTGGTGCCGTCGGGCAGGGCGAGCGCCTTGTCGACGGCCTCGTAGACGCGGCTCGCCCGCCAGCCCTCCGGGATGACGAGCGTGGTCGGCTTCGGCGGCTCCTCCTGACGGTCCGTGCTCAGCAGCGGCACCGCCACGGCGGTGCCTGCCACGACGGCTCCGGTCGCGATGAGGGCGACCCGGCCCCGGCGCGTCAGTCGAATCGTGCTCCGTGGCGGAGTGTTCATCTGCATGCGGGCACGCTAACCCTCATATCGCCACAATTCCGGCATCACCGGGCGTATTTTCATCTTGTCGGCTCCATGGTCGGCTCACGTCGGGCGTCCCGACGCAGCAGCGCCGCGTACCGCCCGTCCCGCGTCAGCAGTTCCTCGTGCGTCCCCCGTTCGGCGACCCGTCCGGCGTCGAGGACCACGATCTGGTCGGCGTCGCGGACCGTGGACAGCCGGTGGGCGATGGTGAGCGTGGTGCGGTCGGCCGAGAGCGCGTCGATGGCGTCCTGCACGGCGTGCTCGGTGCGGGTGTCCAGGGCGCTGGTCGCCTCGTCGAGGATCAGCACCGGCGGGTCGCGCAGGATGGTGCGGGCGATCGCCAGGCGCTGCTTCTCCCCACCGGAGAAGCGGTGGCCGCGTTCGCCGACGACCGTGTCGTAGCCGTCGGGCAGGGCCGCGATGTGGTCGTGGATCTGCGCCGCGCGGGCCGCCGCGTGCAGTTCCTCGTCGGTGGCGTCCGGCTTGGCGAAGCGCAGGTTGTCGGCGACGGTCGCGTGGAAGAGGTACGTCTCCTGCGAGACCACGCCGACCGCGCGGGCGAGGGTGTCGAAGTCGAGGTCGCGCACGTCGACGCCGTCCAGGGTGACCCGGCCGCCGGTGACGTCGTACAGCCGCGGCACGAGGTGGCCCAGCGTGGACTTGCCCGCGCCGGTGGAGCCGACGACCGCGAGACTGCCGCCGGCGGGGACGGTCACGTCGATGCCGTCGAGGACGGGGGCGCCCTGGTCGTCGTAGGCGAACGTGGTGTTCTCGAAGCGGACCTCGCCCTTCACCTGGTCGAGGTGGACCGGGTCGGGCCGTTCGGTGATGTCCACGGGCAGGTCGAGGTACTCGAAGATGCGCTGGAAGAGCGCCAGGGAGGTCTGGATCTGCACACCGGTCGCCATCAGGCTCACGGCGGGCCGGAACAGGCCCTGCTGGAGGGAGACGAAGGCGACGATCGTGCCGAGCGAGACGGCGGGGCCGCCGAGCTGGAGCGCGAGACCCGCGGTCCAGTAGATGAACGCCGGCATCGCGGCCATCACGATCGTGATCACGGACATGCGCCAGCGTCCGGCCATGTTCGAGCGCACCTCGAGGTCGACGAGCCGCTCGGACTCGTCGGCGAACGTGCGCGTGAGGGAGTCGGCGCGGCCCATGGTGCGGCCGAGCAGGATGCCGCTGACCGACAGCGACTCGGTGACCGTGGCGGCCATCGCGGCCATCTGCTTCTGCCGCTCGGTGGTGATCTTCCTGCGCTCGTCGCCGACCCGGCGGCTGATCCAGACGAACACCGGGAGCAGGACAAGGGAGACGACGGTCAGCCGCCAGTCGAGGGCGATCATCGCGACGACGGTGGCGACCACGCTGGTGAAGTTGGAGACCAGGGAGGTCGCCGTGGAGGTGACGGTGGCCTGCATGCCGCCGATGTCGTTGGCGATGCGGGACTGCACCTCGCCGGTGCGGGTGCGGGTGAAGAAGGCCAGCGACATGCGCTGGAGCCGGCCGTAGACGGCGGTGCGCAGATCGTGCATGACGCGCTGGCCGACGGTCGTGGAGATCAGGGTCTGGAGCACGCCGAAGACGCTGCTGAGGACGGCGCTGAGGATCATGCCGAGGGCGAGGAGGCTCAGCAGGCCGGTGCGGCCCTCGGGGATCGCGACGTCGAGGATCTCCCTCAGCAGGAAGGGCGTGGCGACCGAGACCAGCGAGGAGGCGCCGACCAGCAGGCCGACGACCGCGAGCCGGCCACGGTAGGGACGGAACAGCCGCAGGATGCGGCGCACCTGGGGATCGGGTTTGTCGGGCTTCATGGGCTCCTACGGTGATGTGAGAACGAAGACTTGCGGAGCATAGCTCATTGTTACCTATGCTCACAATGAACGTGGTCCTGATATTGTTCCCGCATGACCACGCCCGATCCCGACGGCCCGCTCACGGAGCAGTTGCTGCGCTTCACCCGCCGGGTGCACCGGATCCAGAAGCACCACCTCCAGCAGCGCGGCCTGGGCATCACTCCGGCCCAGTCCCGGCTGCTGCGCACGCTGGCCCACTACGACGCGCCGCCGCGGATGGCCGATCTCGCCGAACGGCTGGAGGTGGTCCCGCGCGCCGTGACGACCCTGGTCGACGCGCTGGAGGCGGGCGGGCGGGTGCGCCGGGTGCCGGATCCGACCAACCGGCGGGTGATCCGGATCGAACTGACCCCGTCCGGACACGAGGCCCTGCGCGAGCTGCACGCGGCCCGCCGGTCGGCGGCGGCAGAGATCCTCGCCCCCCTGACGGGCGAACAGCGCGAGGTGCTCGGCGGGCTGCTGGACACGCTGATCGACGGGGGTGCGGTGCGGGGGTGCTGAGACGGCAGAAGGTGCCGGGTGCTGAGGCGGTAGAAAGTGCGGGGGCGCTGAGGCGGTAGAAGGTGCGGGGCCGGCGAGAGCTACGCCTTCAGTGCCGCCCGGTCCCCCATCAGGACCACCGGGTGCCGGGCCGGGTCGAGGGTGCGCAGGAGGTACTCCATCGCCGGGCGGGGCATGCTGACGCACGCCGACGTGCCGCTGCCGTGGTCCAGATGGAGCCAGATCCCGCCACCTTTCTCCTCGCCGGCGGGCCGCTCCGGGTCGTCGGGCGGATTGCCCGGGACGCGGTTGTAGTCGATCGCGATGACGTAGTCGAAGTCGTGCCAGTGCGACCGCTCCCACCAGCGCGGCGCCGCGAAGTCGTCCGAGCGGGTGTACGGCAGACGGGTGCCGGGGTCGGCGAGGACACCGCCCGCGTCGCTCAGCGTGAACACCCCGACGGGACTGCGCTCGTCCCCCACGTGATGGTCGGGCGTCCAGCCGTTCTTGCCGTTGTGCCCCCGCCAGTCGCGCACCCGCTCCCAGAGGCGGCCCCGTTTGGTGTAGAGGACGACGGTCGCCTTCGCGGAGTCCTCGTCGTCGCCGTACACGGCCACGACCTGGCGGGAGTCGGCGGGGATCCGGCTCTGCCAGCGGTCGCCGACGTCCGGGATCCGGGCCGACGCGGCCGTGGCCCGCGCGGCGCCGCCGCTCCCGGCACGTGTGCCCGTCCGGTCCGCGCCGCAGGCGGAGAGCGCGGGGAGAGCAGTGAGAAGAAATGCGCAGGCCGCCGCCCATCCGGCTGTCCCGCGCCGTACACCACCAGGTCGCATCCGCCCATGCTCGCACCACTTTCCGTGCTTTCACGGCAGGTTGCGGGCGGCCGTGCCGCGTCGGACGACCGCCGGATCCGGTCGGCGTCACGGAAAACCGGTTGATTTCGACGACGCTACGACGCGAACCTTTCACGGTTTGTTGCCGCGCCATCTCACCCATCTCTCGCCCTCCTCTCACCCTCCTGACACGAGCCACTGGGACGTCATGCAGATCCAAGACCTTCCGTACCCCGACCCGGGTGTGCCGGACGTACGCTCGGGAGCCCGCTTTCTGTGGTGGCTCGGCCGCAACCAGCTCGGCGGCCAGCTCAAGGCGCTGGCCTGGGGCATGCTGCACTTCGTCGCCGTCTCCGCCCTGCCCTTCTGCGTCGGGTTCGCCATCGAGGCCGTCGTGGACCGGTCCGGCAGCCGACTGGCCGTCACCGGCGGGCTGATGGTGCTGTGCGGTACCGCCACCGCGATCGGGGACACCTTCCTGCACCGCGCCGCCGTCACCAACTGGATCACCGCCGCCGCCCGGGTGCAGCAGCTCCTCGCCCGCAAGGCGTCCCTGCTGGGCTCGGCGCTGACCCGGCGGGTCGCGGCCGGCGAGGTCGTCGCCGTGTCCACCGGGGACGTCGAGAAGATCGGCTGGTTCGTGGAGGCCGTCTCCCGGTTCACCGCCGCGGCCCTCACCGTCGTGCTGGTCGTGGTCGGACTCGTCGTCTACCAGCCGGCACTCGGCGTCGTGGTGGCCGTGGGACTGCCCGTCCTCGCGCTCGCGGTGCTGCCGCTGCTGCCGCCCGCGACCCGCCGCGCCGACTTCCAGCGCGAGAAGGCCGGACGGGCCACCGAACTCGCCTCCGACACCGTCGCCGGCCTGCGGGTGCTGCGCGGCATCGGCGGCGAGGACCTGTTCCTCGACCGCTACCGCGAGGCATCCCAGGAGGTGCGGCACGCCGCCGTGCGCAGTGCCCGCATGTGGTCCCTGATCAGCGCCATCCAGGTCCTGCTGCCCGGCCTGCTCCTGATCGCGGTCGTCTGGCACGGCGTCCGGCTGGCCCGCGAGGGCCGCATCTCCGTCGGTGAACTGGTCACCGTCTACAGCTCCGTCATGGTCCTCACCTACCCTCTTCGGCACTTCGAGGAGATCGCGATGGCCTACTCCTTCTCCCGGCCGTCGGCCCGGCGCGCCGCGCGCGTGCTGTCCCTGGAGCGGGCCACGGACGCCGGCGGATCCCGCACGGCCGGCCTGCCCGCCGGAGACCTGTACGACCCGGCCACCGGACTGCTCGCCCCCACCGGCCGGCTGACGGCCGTGGTGTGCGGCGACCCGGACGCGGCGGGCCGGCTGGCGGAACGGCTGGGCGGGCACCCCGCGCAGGACGACGGCCCGTCCGTGCTGCTCGGCGGGGTGCCGCTGGACGAGCTGCCGCTCGACTCCGCGCGCACCGCCGTCCTCGTCCAGGACAAGGATCCGGTGCTGCTGTCCGGTTCCCTGCGCGAGCTGCTCGACGTGCCCGCCTCGGGTGCCGTGGAGCCCTCGGCCGCGCTGGCCGCCGCCCAGTGCGGGGACGTGCTGGACGCGCTCGTCCAGGGTTCGCTGGACGCCGACGACCCGCTGGACGCGCTGATCACCGAGCGCGGCCGCTCGCTCTCCGGCGGCCAGCGGCAACGGCTCGCCCTGGCCCGGTCGCTGCTCACCGACCCCGAGGTGCTCGTCCTGGACGAACCCACCTCGGCCGTCGACTCGCACACCGAGGCACGGATCGCCGACGGCGTACGGGAGCTGCGGGCCGGGCGCACCACGCTCGTGTTCACCTCGTCACCCCTGCTCCTGGACCGGGCGGACCGGGTGGTCCTGGTGCACGAGGGCGAGGTCGCCGCGGTCGGCGCGCACCGCGAACTGCTGCACACCGAGCCCCGGTACCGGGCCGTCGTGACCCGGGAGACCGACGAGGAGAAGGCGCTCGACGGTGGACCGGCGGCGCTGGACGGCACGGGACTGCGCCGGCTCGACGCGCTGGACGAGAAGAACCTGAACGCGCTGGAAGAGATCGAGGAGACGGCATGATCGGCGTGGCACCGCCCGCCTACGACCCGGCGGCACCGACGACGGCGAGCACCCTGCCGGTGGGCGCCCCCGCGACCGTGCGCGGCTACGTGGCCGAGCTGCTCCGCAGGCACCGGCGTGCCTTCCTCGTCCTGCTGGTCGTCAACACGGTCGCCACGGTGGCGTCCATGGTGGGCCCCTGGCTCTTGGGCGACCTCGTGGAACGGCTGTCGGACGGAGCGCGCGAACTCCATCTGGGGTTCACCACCACGCTGTTCGTGCTCGCCCTCGTCGTGCAGGCGGCCTTCGTGCGCCAGGTGCGGCTGCGCGGCGCGATGCTCGGCGAGCGGATGCTGGCCGATCTGCGCGAGGACTTCCTCGTCCGCTCGGTGCGGCTGCCGCCGGGCGTCCTGGAGCGGGCCGGCACGGGTGATCTGCTGTCCCGCATCACCACGGACATCGACCGGCTGGCCAACGCGATGCGCGAGGCCGTGCCGCAGCTCACCATCGGCGTGATGTGGGCGGGGCTGCTGCTCGGCGGACTCGTCGTCATGGCACCGCCGCTGGCCCCGGCCGTCCTCCTCGCCGTCCCGCTGCTGGTGGTCGGCTGCCGCTGGTACTTCAAGCGGGCGCCGGCCGGCTACCGCTCCGAGGCCGCCGGTTACGCCGCCGTGGCCGCCGCGCTCGCCGAGACCGTGGACGCCGGGCACACCGTCGAGGCCCACCGCCTCGGCGACCGCCGAATCGCCCTGTCCGAGCTGCGGATCCGGCAGTGGACGGCGTGGGAGCGCTACACCCTGTGGCTGCGGTCGATCCTCTTCCCGGTCATCAACCTGGTGCATGTCACCGTGCTGGGGTCGGTCCTGGTCCTCGGCGGAGTGTTCGTCCTGCACGGCTGGATCGACGTCGGCCAGCTCACCACCGGTGCCCTGCTGGCGCAGATGCTCGTCGACCCGGTCAACCTGATCCTGCGCTGGTACGACGAACTCCAGGTGGCGCAGGTGTCGCTGGCCCGGCTCGTCGGGGTCCGCGACATCGAGCCGGACGGCGGCGACTCCGGGCTGGCGCCGGACGGCCGGGACGTGCACGCCGACGGGGTCCACTTCGGGTACCGCGAGGGTGTCGACGTGCTGCGCAAGGTGTCGCTGGAGGTCGCCCCCGGCACCCGGCTGGCGCTGGTCGGCCCCTCGGGTGCGGGCAAGTCCACGCTGGGCCGACTCCTTGCCGGCATCTACGCGCCCCGCGACGGCCGGGTCACTCTCGGCGGCGCCGAACTGTCCCGGATGACCGCCGAACGGGTCCGCTCCCATGTGGCGCTCGTCAACCAGGAGCACCACGTCTTCGTCGGCACCCTCCGCGACAACCTCCGGCTGGCCCGGACCGGCGCCGAGGACGCCGAGCTGTGGGCGGCGCTCGGCGCGGTCGACGCGGACGGATGGGCGCGCGCCCTGGACGACGGCCTGGACACCGAGGTCGGCTCCGGAGGGGCCACGCTCACCCCGGCGCAGGCCCAGCAGATCGCCCTGGCCCGGCTGGTCCTCGCCGATCCGCACACGCTGGTCCTGGACGAGGCGACCTCGCTGCTCGACCCGCGTGCCGCCCGGCACCTGGAACGGTCGCTCGCCCGTGTCCTGGACGGCCGGACCGTCGTCGCCATCGCCCACCGTCTGCACACCGCGCACGACGCCGACGTCATCGCCGTCGTCGAGAACGGCCGCATCAGCGAGCTGGGCAGCCACACGGAGCTGGTGGAGGCGGACGGCGCGTACGCGGCCCTCTGGCGGTCCTGGCACGGGTGACGGGGGAACGGGAGGAGCCGATCCGGGCGCGGCCGATGAGGGTGGCGGAGAAACGGGCAGACCCGCCCCGGGCCCGGCCGACGGGCATGGAGCGGTAGCGGGAAGACCCGGTCCGGGCCCGGCCGTCCGAGGTCGCGGGGATGGGTGCTCCGGGGCGGTCGGCCGGGGTACCCGGGGCGCGGGCGTGGCGTCTGGCGTTGCGCGGTGCCGAAGCGTGATGGAACGCTGGATAACGGCACCCGAGCGGGAGCCGGCCGGAACCCGGCCGACGCGCACCCCGCCCGACCTGTGCCCCGTACGGCGGTGCCGCACCGCCGGCCACGGTGAGAACGGGCCCGTCACCCCCTGGAGGTACCCGTGAACAGCGCCGACGGATGGGGGGACGACGTCTACCAGCCCGACTCCTCCGACGTCCAGGACGACGCCGGGCTGCTCGACGCGGAGGACACCCTCGTGAACGACGGTGTCGAGGACCCTCTCGATCGCGGCTGGTCCCCTCCGGAGCGGCCCTGGGCCGTGGAGCACACCGGGGTGACGGCCGCCGAGCGCCGGGAGGGCGAGACGCTGGACCAGCGGCTCTCGGAGGAAGTGCCCGATCTCGCCGTACCGGACGGGGACGGCCTCGGCGACTGCGACGGCACCGACGGGGAACTCCTCGACAACGAGGTGGGCGCGGCCCGCTCCGGCCGTCTCGTGGCGCCCGACGAGGGCACCCACGAGGACGAGGAGAGCGCGCTGGTCGCCACCGACGTGGGGATCGACGGCGCCGCCGCCTCCGCCGAGGAGGCCGCGATGCACATCGTCGACGAGGACGCCCTGTCCGGCTGACCCGGCCGTCCCCGGCCGGGCCGTGCCCGTTCCGCCGACGGCGCACGAGACGACGCACGAGGAGCATCCATGCCGAAGGACACGCAGCCCGACTACCACCCGGTCGTCTTCCGCGACCGTGCCGCCGGTTACGCCTTCCTGACCCGTTCCACCGCGACCAGTGAGCAGACCATCGACTGGGACGACGGCGAGACCTACCCGGTCGTGGACGTGGAGATCTCCTCGGAGAGTCACCCCTTCTACACCGGCAAGGCCCGCACGGTGGACACGGAGGGCCGGATCGCCGCCTTCGAGCGGCGTTTCGGCGAGAGCGGCGGCGCCTGAGCCTCCGCTCGCGCCACGGGCGCCGGGCGCGTGCCCGGCGGGCCTCAGATGAAGTTGAGGGCGGCCGCGGCGCCCACGCCGCCGAGCACCATGAACACCGGCATCAGCACCTTCAGCTCGACCCAGCTTCCGGCCCGGAAGCGCATCGCCTTCGGCGGGCCGATCGGGTACCAGCGCTTGCGGCCGATCGGGATGGGCCACAGCACCGGGCAGCCCGACACGGTCAGCGCGTCCCCGATGTCGTGCACCAGGGCGCCCAGCACGATCGGCAGCCCCAGCCACAGGTACTCCTGGCCGGGCTGGGTGAACAGCCAGTCCGAGCCGTTGCCCGGCTTGTCCAGGACGCCGGCCAGGATCCACGCGCTGGTCGCGGCGAGCAGCCACACCAGGACATCGCTGCTCGAACCCCGCGCCGCCCGCCACAGCAGACCCTCGATCGCCAGCACCATGTGCGCGAAGAGGATGGCGAGGACCGCCCAGCGGCCGCCGGCGATCGCCAGCGCCGAGGCGCCCGCGCCGATCATGACGGCCCACAGCCAGGTGTGCGTCAGGGTGCGGTGGCCGCCGGAACGGCGCGGGTCGCCCTGCTTCTTGGTGGCCTTGTAGACGGCGTAGGACAGCTTGTCCACGACCTCGCAGAGCCATCGCGAGACGGGTCCGAAGGACCGCGAGATGGTCGCGGCCTTGTGGTCGAGGTCGGGGGCGAGTGCGGCACCGGCACAGATCAGCGCGCCGACGAGCAGGACGGGCCAGGGCATCGTGTGCCCCGCCGCGGCCGCGGCCGCTCCGACGCCGAGCCAGGCGGCGGCGCCCGACAGTGAGTGTGCTGGTCCCATCATGGCCGTTGCCCGCCCTGTTCCTCGTGTGCCGCTGTCCAGTTGACCGGGTGCGATGACGCTCCGTCGGCGACACAGCGTAGCTCCCGTGATCATCGGTCCGGCAGCCGATTCCCCCATCGAGGGTGCGGACAGGCAAGATGGGGGCGTGACCCTCATCGATCAGTTGCCGCCTACCGCAGATCCCGACGCCCTGTACGAAGCCTTCGAGTCCTGGACGCAGGAGCGCGGTCTCACGCTCTACCCCCACCAGGAGGAGGCGCTGATCGAGGTGGTCTCCGGCGCGAACGTGATCGTGTCGACGCCCACCGGCTCCGGGAAGAGCATGATCGCGGCGGCGGCGCACTTCGCGGCCCTCGCCCGTGACGAGGTCACCTTCTACACGGCCCCGATCAAGGCGCTGGTGTCGGAGAAGTTCTTCGAACTGTGCAAGATCTTCGGCACCGAGAACGTCGGGATGCTGACCGGCGACGCGTCCGTCAACTCCGACGCCCCGGTCATCTGCTGCACCGCCGAGGTGCTCGCGTCGATCGCGCTGCGCGACGGCCGGAACGCCGACGTCGGCCAGGTCGTCATGGACGAGTTCCACTTCTACGCCGAGGGCGACCGCGGCTGGGCCTGGCAGATCCCCATCCTGGAGCTGCCGCAGGCGCAGTTCGTCCTCATGTCGGCGACCCTCGGCGACGTGTCCTTCTTCGAGAAGGACCTCACCCGGCGCACCGGCCGCCCCACCGCGGTCGTCCGCTCGGCGACCCGGCCGGTGCCGCTGTCGTACGAGTACCGCTACACGCCGCTGACCGAGACGCTCACCGATCTGCTGGAGACCCGGCAGGCTCCGGTCTACATCGTGCACTTCACGCAGGCGCAGGCGGTGGAGCGGGCGCAGGCGCTGATGAGCATCAACATGTGCTCGCGCGAGGAGAAGGAACAGATCGCCGAGCTGATCGGCAACTTCCGCTTCACCACCAAGTTCGGCCGCAATCTGTCGCGGTACGTGCGCCACGGCATCGGCGTGCATCACGCCGGCATGCTGCCCAAGTACCGGCGTCTGGTGGAGAAACTCGCCCAGGCCGGTCTGCTGAAGGTGATCTGCGGTACGGACACCCTCGGGGTCGGCGTCAACGTGCCCATCCGCACCGTGCTGTTCACGGCCCTCACGAAGTACGACGGCAGCCGGGTGCGCACCCTGCGCGCCCGTGAGTTCCACCAGATCGCGGGCCGGGCCGGGCGGGCCGGCTTCGACACGGCGGGCCTGGTGGTCGCGCAGGCGCCCGAGCACGTCATCGAGAACGAGAAGGCGCTCGCGAAGGCGGGCGACGACCCGAAGAAGCGCCGCAAGGTGGTCCGCAAGAAGGCGCCGGAGGGCTTCGTCGGCTGGACGGAGAACACCTTCGAGAAGCTGATCGAGTCGGATCCGGAGCCGCTGACGTCCCGCTTCCGGGTGACGCACACGATGCTGCTGTCGGTGATCGCCCGGCCCGGCAACGCCTTCGCGGCGATGCGTCATCTGCTGGAGGACAACCACGAGCCGCGCCGTCAGCAGTTGCGGCACATCCGGCGGGCCATCGCGATCTACCGCTCGCTGCTGGACGGCGGGATCGTCGAGAAGCTGGACGAGCCGGACGCCACCGGCCGTATCGTGCGGCTCACCGTGGACCTCCAGCAGGACTTCGCGCTGAACCAGCCGCTGTCGACCTTCGCGCTGGCCGCGTTCGAGCTGCTGGACCCGGAGTCGCCGTCGTACGCGCTGGACATGGTCTCCGTGGTGGAGTCCACCCTCGACGACCCGCGGCAGATCCTCGCCGCCCAGCAGAACAAGGCGCGCGGCGAGGCGGTCGCCGCGATGAAGGCGGACGGCGTCGAGTACGAGGAGCGCATGGAGCGGCTCCAGGACATCACGTACCCGAAGCCCCTGGAGGAGCTGCTCTTCCACGCGTACAACACGTACCGCAAGAGCCACCCGTGGGTCGGCGACCATCCGCTGTCGCCGAAGTCCGTCATCCGTGACATGTACGAGCGGGCGATGTCCTTCACGGAGCTGGTGTCCTACTACGAACTGGCCCGCACCGAGGGCATCGTGCTGCGCTACCTGGCCGGCGCCTACAAGGCCCTCGACCACACGGTGCCGGACGACCTCAAGTCCGAGGACCTCCAGGACCTGATCGCGTGGCTCGGCGAGATGGTGCGCCAGGTCGACTCCAGTCTGCTGGACGAGTGGGAGCAGTTGGCCAACCCGGAGGAGCTGACCGCCGAGCAGGCGCAGGAGAAGGCCGACGAGGTCAAGCCGGTCACCGCCAACGCGCGCGCCTTCCGCGTCCTGGTCCGCAACGCGCTGTTCCGCCGCGTCGAACTCGCCGCGCTCGACCAGGTCGAGGAGCTGGGCGAGATGGACGCCGAGTCCGGCTGGGACGCCGACGCGTGGGGCGAGGCGATGGACAAGTACTGGGACGAGTACGACGACCTGGGCACCGGCCCGGACGCGCGCGGTCCCAAGCTGCTCGTCATCCAGGAGGAGCCGCAGGACCGTCTGTGGCGCGTCCGTCAGATCTTCGACGACCCCAACGACGACCACGACTGGGGCATCAGCGCCGAGATCGACCTCGTGGCCTCCGACGCGGAGGGCCGGGCGATCGTCCGGGTCACCCAGGTCGGCCAGTTGTGACAACAGCGCGAGGCACAGGAGAAGCACACCGATGACGAACCCGGCCGAGAGGCTCGTCGACCTGCTCGACCTCGAGCAGATCGAGGTCAACATCTTCCGCGGCCGCAGCCCGCAGGAGTCCTTCCAGCGGGTGTTCGGCGGGCAGGTGGCGGGCCAGGCGCTGGTCGCCGCCGGCCGGACCACCGAAGGTGACCGCCCGGTGCACTCGCTGCACGCGTACTTCCTGCGACCGGGCCGGCCGGGGGTGCCGATCGTGTACCAGGTCGAACGGGTGCGGGACGGGCGGTCGTTCACGACGCGCCGGGTCACCGCCGTGCAGCAGGGCCGCACGATCTTCAATCTCACCGCCTCCTTTCACAAGCCTGAGGAAGGTCCCTTCGAGCACCAGTTGCCGCCGGCGCGTGAGGTTCCCGACCCGGAGTCCCTGCCGTCGGTGACGGACGAGATCCGGGAGCATCTGGGCGCGCTGCCCGAGCAGTTGGAGCGGATGGCGCGCCGTCAGCCCTTCGACATCCGGTACGCGGACCGGCTGCGCTGGAGCGCCGAGGAGGTCAAGGACGCCGAGCCGCGCAGCGCGGTGTGGATGCGCGCGGTCGGGCCGCTCGGCGACGATCCGCTCGTGCACACCTGCGCGCTCACCTACGCCAGTGACATGACGCTTCTGGACGCCGTGCGGCTGCCGGTGGAACCGCTGTGGGGTCCGCGCAACTTCGACATGGCGTCGCTGGACCACGCGATGTGGTTCCACCGTCCGTTCCGCGCGGACGAGTGGTTCCTGTACGACCAGGAGTCGCCGATCGCGACGGGCGGCCGCGGGCTCGCCCGGGGCCGCATCTACGACCTTCAGGGGCGGCTGCTGGTGTCGGTCGTGCAGGAGGGGTTGTTCCGAGCGCTGTGACGTCGGTGGTTCACGCGCTTCTCCGGAGGAGTCGGGCGAGGAGACCGCGTGCCTTCCGCTCGGGTGTCCGGTACTGCGGGTCTGTGCGGCCCGGCTGGTCCGGGCGGGCGTCCGTGGCCGGCGGCTGAACCGTCTCCGCCGGCCGGGGCATCATGGCGGGCCGTGGCGCGGGGTGATGGGCGCGGGCCTCGTCGAGGGTGCGGGCGAGGTCCGACCTGAGCCAGCCGATCTCGTCGGGATCGTCGGCCGTCGTGAGCTTCTCGACGAGGTGCGCGGCCGGTGTGCCGGGGGCGCTGTGGCCGACCGGCGCGGGCCGGAAACGATTCAGGTGCGAGCGTTCGTAGGGGTCCCTGACGATCTCCGCGATCTGGACCGGATCGAGAAACCTCGCCAAGGCTCCGGCACGTTGCCAGGGATCGTCCGCCTGGCGGAGCAGGAAGCCCAGGTGGCGTCCCCGCCAGTTCCGCGGGCGCAGGTCCAGCCCGGCGGCCAGCCTGGCCCGCATCGGCTCGGGCGTACGGGCCGTGAGCAGCGCGGCGCTGCTCTCGTCGGCCGCGAACTGCCGTAGCTCTTCGGCCAGATAGAGCCAGACGATCGCGCGGTAGCGGTTCAGATAGAAGGTGACGGGCACCATCACCCCTTGGCGGGCGAGGCGGGTGAACCGGGTGGCGGGCACCCCCAGGATCGCGGCGGCCTCGCCGGTGCCGACGGCCCGGACGCTGTCCCTCAGTGCCTCGGGGAAGCCGGGCCGGGCGCGCAGCCGGTCGATCTCCGCCGCCAGTACGCGACGGCCCCCTCCCCCTTCGTCGGGCACGGTCCTGATCTGCCCCAGGTGGACCGCGAGGTCGAACTCGCGGCGCTTGAGTCCCAGTTCGCGCGCCGCTCGGGTGGGTGTGCGGGAGTCGGTGTGCGGTGATGTGTGCGGTGGCGTGACGGTGTTGCCGGACATGGTCGGTCTCCCCCGTGAAGTGAAGTGGAGCAAGGTGACGTGATGCAGTCGGTCCGTCGCTGTGTGCGACGGCGACTGACGGGAAAACCGTAGCCCGGTTCGCGGATCTCATGGCAAGCCTGTGGATAACTTCGCGACGCGGACGGATCTGCAAGGAGAACGCACAGGTCAGAGGTCAGGGAAGGGGTCGCGGTCGGGTTCTCGGGCGTCCACGGTCAGATGTTCGCCGACCCGGCTGACGAGGAGCGTCATCTCGTAGGCGATCTGGCCCATGTCGGCCTCCACGCCGCTCAGGACGCAGAGGCAGCTTCCGGTGCCGGCCGCGGTGACGAACAGCAGGGCGTCGTCGAACTCGATCATCGTCTGGCGGACCTGGCCCGCGCCGAAGTGGCGCCCGGATCCCTTGGCCAGGCTGTGCAGGCCGGAGGAGACGGCGGCGAGGTGCTCGGCGTCCTCCCGGCGCAGTCCGCGGCTCTGGCCCGCCACCAGCCCGTCGTTGGAAAGGACCAGCGCGTGGCGGACGTGGTCGACCCGCTCGGTCAGGTCGTCCAGCAGCCAGCTCAGTCTCTCTTTCTGCCCCATGTCCCGTCTCCCCCGTGTGAGGTTCCCCTGGTGGCGTGTCCCGTGCGTCCTCCGCCGTGCCGGAGGGTCTGTCCGCCACCCTTCCCCAGGTTCGGTGGCGGGGGCAAGGAGTCGGGCGAGGCGGCGCGCCCGGCGGGACGTCGTCCGAAGGGGGACGGGGAGGGGCGTGCGCCCGGCGCTCGTCAGCCGACCGAGTCGAGCAGCCGGGCGGTGTGCATGCGTCCGGCGTACTCGACGAGCCGGATGAGCACCTCCTTTCCCGAGGCGCGGTCACGGGCGTCGCACAGGACGACGGGGGTGCCGCCGTCGAGGTCGAGGGCCCGTGAGACGTCCTGGGCGCCGTAGGAGCGGGCGCCCTGGAAGCAGTTGACGGCGACCACGAACGGGATGTGCCGGTGCTCGAAGTAGTCGACCGCGGGAAAGCAGTCCTCCAGGCGCCGGGTGTCGGCGAGGACGACGGCGCCCAGGGCTCCCTGCGCGAGTTCGTCCCACAGGAACCAGAAGCGGTCCTGGCCGGGGGTGCCGAACAGGTAGAGGGAGAGGCCGGAACGGATGGTGATGCGGCCGAAGTCCATGGCGACGGTCGTGGTGACCTTCCGGTCGACGCCGCCGGTGTCGTCGACCGACCGGCCCGCCTCGCTGAGCAGTTCCTCGGTGCGCAGCGGTTTGATCTCGCTGACCGCGCCGACCAGGGTGGTCTTGCCGACGCCGAACCCGCCGGCGACCAGGATCTTCAGGGCCAGGGGTGTGGTGTCGTCACCGGTGGCGTCGGAGTGCTCGGAGACCATGGATCACTTCTCTCAGGAGAGTCTGTGGCGGTCAGGAGAGTCTGTGGCGGTCGTGCGACGTCAGCATCATGGCAACCGAGGGCCCTTTCCATGGGGTGGGACCGCTATCTGGCCGATCTGACTCCGCTGTTGCCTGTTCGGGGTGCGAAAGTGTGCGCGAGCCGGTGCGGGGCCGTCCGTACCCGTCCGCATCGGTCGTCGCGTCCACCGGCGGGGACGACGTGTCTACAGGGCTCGCAGACCCTCGATGACCTCGCGCAGGACGCGTTCGTCCGGCAGGTGGGCCGGGGGCACGGGGCGGCTGACGGTGACGCAGCCGAGTTCGAGCAGGTCCCCGAGGAGCACTCTGACCACGCCCACCGGGAGGTCGGCGCCCGCCGAGAGTTCGGCGACGGACTGGGTCTCCGCCCGGCACAGGCCGATCAGGGTGCGGTGTTCGGGTCCGAGCGCCGCCCCGTCGGTGCCGGGGGCACCCGGGTCCAGGGTGACCAGCGCGATCAGGTCGAAGCGCACTCCGGTGGGGCCGGGCCGGGTCCGGCCGCCGGTCATCGCGTACGGGCGGACGAGGGGCCCGGCCTCGCTGTCGTACCACTGGCTGCCCGGGTCCTGCCGGGCGGCGGCGGTCGTGTCCTCGGTCATCCGTGGGGGTCGCTCTCTCGCCTCAGCCGGCGGCGGGCGGGCGCCCGGCGAGGCGGGGCGCGGTGCGGAGGTGCTCGCCGACCCGTTTGACCAGGCGTGCCATCTCGTAGGCGACGAGCCCGATGTCGGCGGTCACGGCGGTGAGGAGGGCGAGGCAGGAGCCTTCGCCCGCGGCGGCCACGAACAGGAAGGCGTCGTCCATCTCCACCATCGTCTGGCGCACGTAGCCCGCGCCGAAGTGCCGGCCGGCGCCCTTGGCGAGGCTGTGGAAGCCGGAGGCGACGGCGGCCAGATGTTCGGCGTCCGCCCGCCGCAGGCCGGTCGACGCGCCGACGGCGAGCCCGTCGTTGGACAGGACGACGGCGTGCCGTACCTCGCCCACCCGGGTCACCAGGTCGTCCAGCAGCCAGTCGAGTTCGCCGGACCGCTGGGGCGGCCTGATGCTCGGGTCCTGGATCATGAGAGGTCTCCTTCGCTGCTGTCTGCGCCCGGGGCGGGATCCGGGGTGCCCGCACGGCCGGGCTGCCTGCCGCCGCCGCGTGCCCAGCCGTCGCGGTAGGCGGCCATGCGGTCCCGTACGAGTTCGGGGGTGCGTCGGTCGTCGTCGGGCGGTGCGGACGCCGGGGCCGGTTCCCCGGGGTGCGGGCGGCGTAATTGGGGGGCGAGGCTCGCCTGCCGTACCCGACGCGGGAGGTCCTCCGGTCCGGCGGAATCGTCCGGGGGGCGGTGCAGGCGCAAGGTGGTGACTCCGGGAGGTGGTGGGGTGGCGGCGGCCGTCGGCTCGGCTGCGGCCCGGGCGGGGGGTGTGAGCGTGCGGTGGTCGGTGGAGGCGGGCCCTTGGTGCCCTTGACGCCGGTCGTCGTGGTCGGGCGTACGCGTGTGGGCGCGTTCGGGGGGCTGTACCGGTGCGGGCCGTGCCGGTCGTACGGCCTGTTCCGGTACGGCCTGTTCCGGTACGGCTGGATCCAGTGCGGCCCGGTGCGGTGCGGCGCGGTGCAGTACGGCCGGGTTCGGGGCGGCTGAGTCGGGGGCGGCTGGGTCGGGTGCGGCCTGATCCCTGGCGGAACGTTCCGGCTGGGCGTTGTGCAGCAGAGCCGTGGGCAGCAATACGACCGCGGTGGTGCCGCCGTAGGGGGAGGTCCGCAGGTGGACCTTGACGCCGTGGCGGGCGGCGAGCCGGCTGACCACGAACAGGCCGAGCCGGTCGCTGTCGAACAGGTCGAGGGCCTCGGACTGGGCGATGCGCCGGTTGGCCTCGGCGAGGGTGTCCTTGCCCATGCCCAGACCGCGGTCCTCGACCTCGACGGCGTATCCGTTGCCCACGGGTTCGCCGGTGACGCGCACGCGTGTGTGCGGAGGTGAGAACTGGGCGGCGTTCTCGACCAGTTCGGCGAGCAGGTGGGTGAGGTCGGCGACGGCGGTGCCGACGACGGCCGTCTCGGCGAGCCGGCGCACCTCCACGCGCGCGTAGTCCTCGATCTCGGAGACGGCGGCGCGGACCACGTCGGTCAGGGACACCGGTGTGCGCCAGGCGCGGCCGGGTGCGGCGCCGGAGAGGATGATCAGGCTCTCCGCGTGGCGTCGCATGCGGGTGGTGAGGTGGTCGAGCCGGAAGAGGTCGCTCAGTTCGTTCGGGTCGTCGGAGCGGCGTTCCATGCTGTCGAGGAGGCTGAGCTGGCGGTGGACGAGGATCTGGCTGCGCCGGGCGAGGTTGACGAACACTCCGGAGATGCCGCTCGCGAGTTCGGCGCGTTCGACGGCGGCGTGCAGGGCGGCGCGGTGCACGGTGGTGAGCGCTTCGGCGACCTGGCCGGTCTCGTCCTCGGCGGCCGGCCCGGGCGGGGCCTCGGCGTGGATGTCGATCTCGTCGCCGGCGCGCAGTCTCCGCATGGCTTCGGGGAGTTTGCGGCGGGCGATGTCCAGGGCGCCGTTGCGCAGGCTGACCAGTTCGACGACGAGTCCGCGGCCGATGCGTACCGAGATGACGAGCGTGGCGGCGACGGCGGCGAGGCCGAACAGGACGGCGGCACCGGCCGGGGTGAGCAGCCCGCGCGTGAACGGGTCGGCGCGGTCGGCGACTTCGCGGCCGGCGTCGGCCTCGATGGTCCGCATGCCGTTCTGCACACGCGTGTGCGCGGGTCCCCAGGTGGCCGCCGGGGCCGCGGCGACGGCCCGCGCGCCGGAACCTCGGGCGGCGAGCACCTTGTCCTCGGTGGCGGTCAGGGTGGCGAACGCGCTGCTCTCGGAGAGGCGTTGCCAGGCGGCGCGTTCGGGTCCGCGCAGATCCGCGGCGGCCGACGCCGTCAAGGCGCGGCGGGTGTCGACGGCGCCGGTGAACAGCCGCAGGCGCTCCGCGTCGAGCCGGCCTGCCGAGTGCGCGCCGCCCAGGACGACGTCCTCCTGAGCGAGTGCCTCTCCCGCGCGGGCGAATTCGAGCAGGACGCGCGCGTCCGAGCCGAGTCCGGCGTCCTGGATGCCGGAGAGCGCGCCGCCGAACGAGAAGGCGGCCGAGATCGTCCCGGTGTAGCGGCCGTAGGTCTCCTCCCAGCCGGCGCGGCCGTCGAGGACCGCGGTCCGCAGGGTGCGCAGTTCTTCGGCCCCGGCGACGAACGCCTGCAGCCGTTGCCCGACTCCTGGGGGCAGTTCCTGACCGTCGGCGACCGTGCCGTGGTCGCCGAGGCGGAGCGCCGCCACGGCGGCGTCGGTGCGCTCGGCGAGGGCCTTCAGGTCCCCGTCCCGCCCGGCGGCGGGGTCGGCCGCGTACCGTACGGCGGCCGCCCGTTCGCTCTGGAGGGCGGTGACAGCGGCTGTGACCGGTGTGCGGACCTCGGCGTCCACGCGTTGCGACTGGCGCAGCCGGGAGATGTCCTGGGCGGTGCTGACGGTGGCGTACGCCCACAGGGCCAGCAGGGAGACGACCGGCACCATCAGCAGGCAGACGATCTTGGCGCGCACGGTGCGCGGGCGGATGCGTCGGCGTCCCGCGCGCATGGGTGCCGGGTCGGCGGGGCCGTCCGTCCACGGGTGCGGCTCCTCGTCGGCGGGTGGTCCGGCGTGGGCGCGCCGCCCGCGCACAGGGGGCGGCGCGTCGGCGCCGGCCGCGGGGGTCCTCCGGGGTGTTCGCATGGTCTCCTCGCTCGGCAGGGGTTCCATGGCTTCCTCGCTCGGCGGGGGTTCGGGGGTGGAGTTGTCCGCTCCGGTCGCGTGGTGCGGGTCCACAGGCGGGCCGTGGCTCCCTCCGGGCACGCGATCCGGGTCCGGGGGCAGGCCGTCGCGCCTGCCGGTCACGCGGTCCGGGCCCGCGGACGGGGGGTGGCGCCGTCCGGTGACTGCTGCGCCGAGGCGGACGCCTCGCGCTCCCCGGTGGGGGGTGACAGGGCGACGAAGGCCGAGGTCAGGAAGAGGTAGGACCCGAGGCCGACGGCAAGGGGGAAGATGAACTGCATCGCCGTGGCCCCGGGCAGCGCCGCGCCGGAGGGCGTGACGCGTACGCCCACCGCGAGCATTCCGGTGTAGTGCATGCTGCTGACCGCCGCTCCCATGACGAGGGACGCGACGGTGACCGCGGCCGGCGACCTGATGTTGAGCGCCGCCCACAGGGCCGCGGTCGCGGCGACGACCGCGATCAGGACCGACAGCGCGACGAGCGTGAGGTCGTAGGTCACCTCGCCGTGCAGCCGGACCGCGGCCATGCCGAGGTAGTGCATGCTCGCCACGCCGAGCCCGGTGGTGAGACCGCCCACGAGCAGGGCGCGCGTGCGGTCGCGGCCGTAGCCGACGGCGAAGACACCGGCGCAGACGACGACCATGGCGACGAGCAGGCTGAGCACGGTCAGCGGAACGTCGTAGCGGATGTCGGTGCCGCTGACGGCGAAGCCGAGCATGGCCACGAAGTGCATGGTCCAGATGCCGGTCCCGATCGCCGAGGCCGCGGTGATCAGCCAGTTGCGGCGGGAGCGCCCGGTGGCGCCCAGAGCGCGCACGGTGCAGCGCAGCCCCAGGGCGGCGCCGATGCAGGCCATCGCGTACGACAGCACGGGGGTCAGCCAGCCGAACGCGGCGTGGTCCAGGTGTCCCATGGCCAGGGGACGCTAGTGGGAGCACGGAAGCACACAGGGGGCGCATTTCGAAAGGTGATGGAATCTGATGCCGAAATGCGCCGGTCCGATCGGCTGACGCTCGAACATGTGCGCAGCGACGCCGTCCGTGTCGGTGGGGGACCATACGGACCATGAGCGACCATCACACGCACGTCCAGGAGTTCTTCACCGCGCGCGCGGCGGACTGGGACAGCCGCTTCCCCGACGACGGTCCCGCCTACGCGGCCGCGGTCGCCGACGTCGGGCTGCGGGCCGGGGACCGGGTGCTGGACGCGGGCTGCGGCACCGGGCGGGCCCTGACGCCGCTGCGTGCCGCCGTGGGGCCGACGGGGGTGGTCGTCGGCCTGGATCTGACGCCGGCGATGCTGGAGGCCGCCGTACGGGCCGGACGGGACCGCGACGGGCGGCTGCTGCTCGGCGACGTGGCCGCGCTGCCGCTGCGCTCCGGATCGTTCGACGCCGTGTTCGGTGCCGGGCTCGTCTCGCATCTGGCCGACCCGACCGAGAATCTGCGGGAGTTGGCGCGCGTGGTGCGCCCCGGCGGCACGCTGGCGCTGTTCCACCCGATCGGCAGGGCGGCGCTCGCGGCCCGCCAGGGCCGCCGGCTCACCCCGGACGACCTGCGCGCGGAACCCAACCTGCGCCCTCTGCTGGCCCGTTCCGGCTGGCGCATGACGTCGTACGTCGACGAGGACACGCGCTTCCTGGCGCTCGCCGCACGCGAGAGCTGAGGTCTCACCCCGTACCGGCGACCGCCTTCGCGAAGGCGGCGGGGTTGTCGAACATGATGTTGTGACCGGCGTCCGGGACCGTCACCACCCGCACTCCCGCCTTCTCCAGGGCGTGCGCGCCGTCGAGTGCGCCGCTGCGGTCGCCCTGGAGGTAGACCCGTTCGACCGGCAGTCCGGTCAGGATCTCGCGCATGACCGGGGCGGAACCGCGCCGGAGCCCGACCGCGCTGCGGTGCAGGGCACGCGGGTCGGCCAGCCGCATGGTCGCGGCCCACACGGGGCCGACCCGGTCCAGCACGCGCGCGTACCCGCCGTCGAGGAACTCCTCCTCGGTCCAAGAGGCGATGCCGCTGCTGCCCGCGGAGGGCGGCGGGAACGCGTCCAGGTTGGCCTCGGTGAGGACGAGCCGGGACACCAGGTCGGGCCGTCGGTGGGCCAGGACGACGGCCACCGAGCCGCCCATGCTGTGCCCCACCAGCTCGGCGCCACTCACCCCGGCCGCGTCGAGCGCGGCCGCGAGCGCGTCGGCGTGCTCCTCCAGCGTGTAGCCGAAGTCCTCGGGCCGGTCGCTGATGCCGTGCCCGGGGAGGTCGACGAACAGGCTTCGTCGGCCGACCAGTTCGGGACGTGCCGCCACGTGCGCGTGGTACACCGCCGAGGCGGCGCCCAGGCCGTGCACGTACACGCGCGCGGGTTCCGCGCCCGGCGTCTCCGTCCAGCGGACACTGCTCCCTGCGCTGTCGAACACGGCCTGCCGCATCGTCTCCCCCTCGGGTCGCCCACGTCTGCTCTCGGTACGCTCCGACCATACATCGGGACCGATGTATTACGTCAACGGAGTATGATGCGGGCATGCTGGAGCTAGCCATCCTCGGCTTCCTGTACGACGCCCCCCTGCACGGCTATGAGCTGCGCAAACGCATCACGGCCCTGACGGGTCATGTGCGTCCGGTCGCCGAGAGCACCCTGTATCCGGCGATCAAGCGTCTGGAGAAGGCGGGCTTCCTGATGCGCGCCACCGAACCCGGCGCGGTGGCCGCACCCCGGCACGTCCTGACGCTCACCGACGACGGCCGGAGCGAACTGCGCCGACGCCTCGCCGACCCGGCCGCGCGCGACATCACCGACGAGAACCGCTGGTTCACGGTGCTCGCCTTCCTCCGCCACCTCGACGACCCGGCCGCCCAGGCGGCCGTGCTCCGCCGCCGCCTGGCCTTCCTCCAGGAACCGACGAGCTTCTTCTACGACGGCGACCGGCCGCTGCGTGCCGAGGAACCGGACGACCCGTTCCGGCGGGGTGTACTGGCCATCGCGCGGGCCACGTCGCGGGCGGAACTCGACTGGCTGCACGACACGTTGGCCTTGCTGGACGACTGAGTCGCCCCCGCTGCTCACACCCCCTCACGGCGTCGCCCTCTTCTCCGGCCCCGGTCGCGTCTCTACGGTGAGGAGAGGGCACGACACGGCACGGCACGTCCAGCTCGACGGGGACAACCCCAGGGGGAAGGTGGCCGGGATGTTCGACGCGGTCCGCAAGGTCTGGGCAGGGCTTCTCGGCGCCACGCGCGCGCCCTCGCGGCAGGGCCGCGAGGAGGACGGGGAGGTGAAGGTCGGCGGCAAACGTCCGCACAACATTTTCGAGGCGGCCGCCGCGTACGTCTCCGCCTCCATCGAGGACGATCAGGACCGGATCGACGAGGCGTCCGGCTGGGTGTCGCCGGAGGCGCTCTCCTTCGGGGTCAACGAGCTGGCCTGCCGCGCCGTCCTCGCCCTCGCGCGGGAGCGCGACGAGTCGCCGCGGACCGTGGCCCGGGCGCTCCTCGGGCTGCCCGCCGCGTGAGGGGTGCGGCACACCCGAGGGTCGATTCGCCCCGTCAGGTCGGAAAACAGCAGCTCCGAGTATGTCGGGGAGTCGTGACAAGCTGCTTCCGGCCGCACTAGGGTGCGCGCCGTTGGACGAACCGATGGGGAGGCTGGGATGGCAGGGACGGACGAGGACGCCGTCGCCGCCGCGGACGATGCGCTCTATGTGCTCACGGCGGTGCTGCTGACGCCGGCGAAGTTCCCGAGTGTGCTGGGCGACGACTACCCGGAGGCCTGTGCAGCCCTGGGTCTCGCACCGCTGGCCGACGGCTACGGCCTGGTGCTGGGCCAGGACGGCGAGGGCGCCCGCTGGACGGTCGTCATCGACGACGTGTCCCTGGTGGCCGTGGCCATCGCGTCATGGGACTGCGGCATGGAGTACGACTTGTCGCCCGACGAGCGGACGGTCGTGGCCGCTCTGCCCGGCTGGCCTCTCGCGGTGGCCGTCGCGGCGCCCGGCGTGCCCGCGCCGCACGATCCGGGGCCGGACGTCATCGACATCCCCGCGCTCACGCCGCCGGACACGACGGTCTGGGGCCCGGCCCAGCGGCGGCTGGGCGCGGACGAGATCGCCCTCCAGTGGGCGGTGTGGCGCGAGCAGATCGACGACTCCGAGTTCGCCCTCCCGCAGGGGAAGGGCGCCGGGGCCGACGCGGGCTCCGAGGACGCGGGCGGGAGCACCGCGTCGGACGCGTCCCCGAGGGACGGGGACGCGGGCACCGACGCGGACGGGGCCACGGAGGCGGATGGCGGCGCGGAGGCGGACGCGTCCGGGAAGGACACGCCGAAGGGCCACAGCGGCATCCGACGCGTCCTCGCCGAGGTGCGGGCGTACGTGGACACCCCGCCCCCGCTGGGCCGCGTACGGTCCTCCTTCGCCCCCGGTGACGCGCGCACGCTGCGGGCCGACGGTCCCGGCTGGTCGCTGGTGGCGCGGACCGACGACATCGCGTTCGTCCTGCTGGACGACGAGCCCGGCGAGGTGCTGCCGGTCGGACGGGGACCCGAGCTGCCCGGTCTTCTGGAAGCGCTCGACAAGATGGCCGTACGGCCGCTCTGAGGCGGGCCGAACGGGACGCGCAGGTTCGGGGGGCGGTGCGGCACGGGGCGTCAGGGCCCGTGCCGCGCTCCCGGTTCCGTCAGCGGCCCAGCTCCTTCCGGGTGACCCGGCGCAGCCTGCGCCGCTGCGCGGGGTCCAGGGTCAGATAGGCCGCCGCCGGTATTCCCACCACGATCAGCAGAGCCGCCCACCAGGGCAGCCAGATCAGCAGGAGGAGTCCGACCGCGACTCCTCCCACGGCGATCTTCGCGTTTCTCGACATCTGCGTCGCCTCCTTCACGGCCACTGCCGCTCTCTGCCATGAAAACGGGTCCGGGCCGCGCACGGTTCCGGACGCGACCCTGAGACGTCCCTGAGGTCTCCCCCACGGCAACCCTGAGATCACTTCGGTCCGCGGTGCTGTACTCTCGATCATCCGCCAGTAGTCAAACTTGAGGAGTAAGCTCATCGCTGTCGAGAGGGTTTCCGTGGAAGTACCGTCCCAGATCTTCGGACCAGCCCGCTGCCGCGCCGTGTTCGTGCCCGGCGACCCGGCCCGGTCCGGCCGTGTCGCGTTCTGGCTGCCCGACGGCGACATGGAAGGCGTGGACTCGGCCGAGGAGCTGTCCGTCGTGGTACCCACGGGCACCGGGGTGGCGCTCGCGCGGGTGCCGGCCCTGCTGCTGCCGGTGGGACAGGCCCTGCCGGTGCTCGCACGCGCGCGTGTCGCGTCGGACGGGCACCGGTCCACCGCGTTCTGGGGCGCGGCCGCCCTGCTGGCGTTGCGGTGCGTGGCGCGCGGTCTGCTGCTGCCCGGCCTGTCGGCGGGCGACCACGACGCCTGGCGCATGGGCCCGCTGGGCCCGGAGGACCTGGAGGCCGTACGCCGGCTGGCCGCCTCGATGCCGCCCGAGGCCCACGCCGTCCCGGTGGACGACGGACCGGCCCTGCGGCTGCCCGACCCGGAGCGACTGCTGCGCGCCTTCCTGGACGCGGTCGCGGACACCCTGCCCCGCTCCCCCGCCGCCCCGCTCCTGACCGGCGGACCGGCCTACGCGGCCGCCGAGCCGCAACATGTTCCCGGGCTGCGCGCCTGGGCGGGTGACGTGGCCGCCGGGCACGACGCGGGGGTGCGGGTCTCCCTGCGCATCGAGGTGTCGGGGCTCTCGACGGACGGGATCGACACCGCCGGGCTGGAGACCGAGGCGGTCGCCGGCCCCGTGTTCCGGGCCGTGCCGCAGGTGCACAGTGTGAGCGATCCGGGGCTGGTGGCGGACGCCGCCGAGGTCTGGGCGGACTCGGGTGTCGCGCGGGGCGCGTTCGGTCCCCGCGCGCGGATGGACGCCCTGCTCGCCCTGCGCCGCGCGGCCCGGGCCTGGCCCGCGCTGACGCCGCTGCTGTCGGCCACCGTGCCGGACGCCGTCGTGCTCGTCGACGAGGAGGTCGCGGAGCTGCTCGGGGAGGGTTCCCGGGCGCTGGCCGGAGCGGGTGTCGAGGTGCACTGGCCGAGGGAACTGGCCCGCACCCTGACCGCCCGCGCGGTGGTGGGCCCGCCGGACGACGGGACGGACCGGGACCGCCCCGGCTCGGCCCTGCCGTCGGCGCCGGCGGCGGACACACCGTCGTTCCTGTCGGCGGACGCGTTGCTGTCGTTCACGTGGTCGTTCGCGCTGGGCGACCAGCGGCTCACACGGGAGGAGCTGGACCGGCTCGCCGAGGCGAACCGCCCTCTGGTGCGGCTGCGCGACCAGTGGGTCCTGATCGATCCGCAGGAGCTGCGCCGTGCCCGGGCGCGGCAGGATCACAAGGTGACCCCCGTCGAGGCGCTGGGCGCCGCCCTGACGGGCTCGACCGAGGTCGACGGCCGCCGGGTCGAGGTGCGGTCCACGGGGTGGCTGGCGGCCCTGCGGGAGCGCCTGACGGCCCCCGAGGCGCGGGAGCCGCTGGAACAGCCCGCCGCGCTCCGGGCCACTCTGCGCGACTATCAGCGGCGCGGTCTGGACTGGCTGGCCCGCAACACGTCCCTGGGGCTGGGCTGCTGTCTCGCCGACGACATGGGGCTCGGCAAGACCGTCACGCTGATCAGCCTGCATCTGCATCGCCAGACCGACCCCTCGTCCGCCGGTCCGACCCTCGTGGTCTGCCCTACCTCGCTGATGGGCAACTGGCAGCGCGAGATCGAGCGGTTCGCCCCCGGAACGCCGGTGCGCCGCTTCCACGGACCACGACGCGATCTGGACGACCTGGGCGCCGGGGAGTTCATGCTCACCACGTACGGCACCCTACGCCTCGACGCGGACCGGCTGGGCCGGGTGCCGTGGGGGCTGGTCGTGGCGGACGAGGCCCAGCATGTGAAGAACCCGTACTCGGCGACCGCGCGGGCGCTGCGCACCATCGGCGCACGCGCACGCGTGGCGCTCACGGGCACGCCCGTGGAGAACAACCTGTCGGAGCTGTGGGCGATCCTGGACTGGACGACCCCGGGACTGCTCGGCCGGCTGGGCACCTTCCGCACGCGGTACGCGCGGGCCGTCGAGAGCGGCGCGGACCCGGCCGCGGCGGAGCGGCTCGGCCGGCTCGTCGGGCCGTTCCTGCTGCGCCGCCGCAAGTCGGATCCGGGTATCGCCCCGGAGCTGCCGCCCAAGACCGAGACCGACCGTCCGGTGTACCTCACCGCGGAGCAGACGGGCCTGTACGAGGCGATGGTGCGGGAGACCCTCGCGGCGATCGCCGAGGCGGACGACATGGCGCGGCGCGGGCTGATCGTGAAGCTCCTGACCGGTCTGAAGCAGATCTGCAACCACCCGGCGCAGTACCTCAAGGAGGAGCGGCCGAGGACCACCGGACGCTCCGGGAAGCTGGAGCTGCTGGACGAACTGCTCGGCACGATCCTCTCCGAGGGGGCGAGCGTGCTGGTCTTCACGCAGTACGTGCACATGGCGCGGCTGCTGGAACGCCATCTGGCCGCACGCGGCGTGCCCACACAACTCCTGCACGGCGGCACACCGGTGGCGGAACGCGAGGCGATGGTGGCGCGTTTCCAGGACGGGGAGGTGCCGGTGTTCCTGCTGTCCCTGAAGGCAGCCGGTACGGGGCTCAACCTCACGCGCGCGGAGCATGTCGTGCACTTCGACCGCTGGTGGAATCCGGCCGTCGAGGCGCAGGCCACCGACCGGGCGTACCGCATCGGCCAGACCCGGCCCGTGCAGGTGCACCGGCTGATCGCCGAGGGAACGATCGAGGACCGCATCGCCGACATGCTGCGCCGCAAGCAGGGCCTCGCCGACGCCGTGCTCGGCTCGGGCGAGGCCGCGCTCACGGAACTGACGGACGCCGAACTGGCCGAGCTGGTCGAGCTGCGAGGGGGGACGCGATGAACGGATCCGATGACCGTCGGGGGCGTACGGACGACGGGCAGGAGCGCACGTTCGCGGCGTCGGCTCCCGCGCGCGGGCGTGGATTCGCCGGGACGTGGTGGGGGCGGACCTGGCTGGCGGCGCTGGAGGACGGCGCGCTGGACGGTGAACAGGTGCGGGCGGGACGCCGGTTCGCGCGCGCGGGTGCCGTGGGCGCGGTGTCGGTGCGGCCGGGCCGCATCACGGCGGTCGTCCAGGACCGCGACGGCACCCCGCACCGGGCCGATGTCCTGCTCGGTGTGCTCTCGGACGCCGAGTGGGATCGTTTCCTGGGGCTGGCGGCGGAACGGTCCGGGCACGTGGCGGCGCTGCTCGACCGGGAGATGCCGCCCGATCTGGTCGAGGACGCGGAGACGGCCGGCGTCGACCTGCTGCCGGGGCTGGGAGACCTGGAGGCCGAGTGCGGCTGCGGCGCGTGGGACCACTGCGGTCACACCGCGGCGCTCTGCTATCAGGTGGCCCGGCTGCTCGACGAGGACCCGTTCGTGCTCCTGCTGCTCCGGGGGCGCACCGAACAGGCCCTGCTGGACGACCTCCAGGCCCGGGGCACGACCGAGCCCGCCGCCGAGTCGGAACCGCCGCTGCCGGAGGGGACGGACGCCCGGGAGGCGTACGCGGCCGGGGACGTCCTGCCGCCGCTGCCGTCCCTGCCCGGGCTGCCGGAGGAGCCGGGCGTGCCGCCCTCGCTGGACACCGACGCACCGCCGCCGCCCGGGGTGGATGCGGCGGCGCTGGAGGTCCTGGCCGCGCGGACCGCCGTAGACGCGCGTCTGCTGCTGGCCGAGTTGCTGCACGGCGGCCCGGAAGGGCGTAGGCCCGAGGCGGGGTTGACGGCGGCTCAGGACGCCGTGCGGCTCGCGGCGGCCGCTCCCGGTGCCCCGGAGGTCGACGCGGCGTCGATGGGCCGGCTCGCCGCCGGATCGGGCCGCAGCCGGGAGCAACTGGCCTCGGCCGTGCGCGCGTGGCGGTACGGAGGCGCCGCCTCCCTGGCGGTGTTCGAGGAGGAGTGGACGGTGGAGGGCGAGGCGCTCGCACGCGCGCGTGCCGCTGTCGACACGGCCTGGGAGGGGGACGAACGGCCGGAGCTGCGGGCGCGCGGGAACCGGTGGACGGTCGTCGGGTCACCCTGTCAGGTGCGGTTGGGGCGCGACGGGCGTTGGTGGCCCTACCGCAAGGAGGGCGGCCGCTGGCTGCCGGCCGGTGAGGCGGCCCAGGACCCGGCCACGGCACTGGCGTCGATCCAGTGAGCCCAGCCGGTGGGGCGGCTCGGGCGCGATGCGGCAAGTGATGCGGCAAGTGACGCAGTAAGCGCTTGTGCCGAGTGCGGGCGAGCAGGGGCGTCGGTCCGACGGGCGGCCGACGCCCCGCGTTCACGAGGATGTGGCGCGGCGTTCGAAAGGAAACCCAACTCTGGCCGCTGTCAGTGAACTTGCCCCTCAGGAGGCCAGATGTCCCCGCACGCCACCGGCCGGCGCCGCGTCCACCGTTCCCTCGCCGCCGGCGTCCCGCTCGCCGTGCTGGCCGCCCTCGTCACCACCGGACCGGCCGCCGCCGGCACGCCGTCCGGGCAGGCGCACGTCACCCGGACGGCGACCCTCGGCGACATCCCGCTCGGGGCGTTCAGCAACGCGCTGCTGCGCGGCACGGTGGCCGACGACCGGGGCGTGGACCTCGGCGGCATCGGCAGCGACATCTACCCGACGGGCCGCAAGGGCGAGTTCTGGACGGTCACGGACCGCGGGCCGAACGGTCAGATCAAGGTGGACGGCACCAAGCGCCGCACGTTCCCCGTGCCCGGCTTCGATCCGGCGATCGTTCGGATCCGCGTCAGCGGGAAGACGGTGCGGGTGGTGGACGCGATCCCCGTCACCACCCGGTCCGGGAAGCCGGTCATGGGGCTGTCCAACCAGGAGGGCCGCGACGAGGCGCCGTACACGTACGACGCGAAGACGCCGCTCGCCTACGACCCGAACGGGCTGGACACCGAGGGCATCGTGCGGGCGGCCGACGGGACCTTCTGGCTCGTCGACGAGTACGGGCCCTCGCTGGTGCACGTGTCCGCGCGCGGGAGGGTGCTCACGCGCTATGTCCCCGATGGGCTGCACCTGACCGGCACGGACTACCCGGTGGTGGAGGCGCTGCCCTCGGTCCTGCTGCACCGGAAGATCAACCGCGGCTTCGAGGGTCTGGCCCTCCTGCCTGGCGGTGACCTCGTGCTGGCCGTGCAGAGTCCGCTGTCGCTGCCGGACACGGACGCCGGTGAGTCGTCGCTCACCGCGCGGCTGCTGCGTTTCTCGCCCCGGAAGAAGGCCGTCACCGCCGAGTACGCGTACCGCTTCGACCCGGTGAACGTGGTCGACCCGGGCGAGGACGACCCGTCGGAGCTGAAGATCTCCTCCGTCGTCGCGGTGGGCGGCGACCGGCTGCTGGTCGAGGAGCGTACCGACAAGGCCGCCCGGCTCCAGGTGGTCCGGCTCGGGCGGTCCGCGAACATCCTGGGCAGCCGCTGGGACGACAAGACGACGTCGCCGTCCCTGGAGCAGTTGGCCGACCCGTCCGCCGCCGGGGTGCCGGTGCTGGCCAAGCGGCTCGTGGTGGACCTGGGCAAGGTCGCCGGGGTGCCCGGGAAGATCGAGGGCGTGGCGCGCGTGGACCACGACACGCTCGCCCTGATCAACGACAACGACTTCGGGATGACGGACGGGCCCGACGCCTTCGACGCCCGGGGCCGGCTGGTCGACAGCGGCATCGAGACGACGGTGACGTACGTGCGGATGCCGCACGGCATCTGACGGCGGGACCGTGCCGACGGGGACGGCCGGGGGGGGCGGGAGACGGCCCCGTTCATCCCCGTCGGTACGGCGATCACGCGCGTGTGAGCCCGCTCGGAGCGCACACGCGCGCGTGGGGCTACGGCAGCAGCTCTTCCAGGGTCGGGAGCAGGGACTCCAGGTCGCTGGGGAGCTGGGTCGGCAGGGTGGTCGGAAGCGCGGTCGGAACGGCGGTCGGAAGCTCTGAGGGCAGCTCGCTGGGGAGCCCGCTGGGGAGTCCGCTGGGCAGCTCGATCGGAAGGCTGCGGGACGGCGTGGGTGTGCCGCCGGTCCCCTTGCCCGGCTCGTCGTCCGGTGAGTCGTCACCGGACGAGAGCGCGAACACGACAGCGACGACGACGCCGATGGCGACGACCAGCGCGATCACGGTGAAGAGAGGCGTCCGGCGCCGTCCGGGACCGCCTCCTGGCGTACCGGCCGGAGGCGTCGGCGGCCCGAAGCCCGATTCCGGCGACCCGTGGCCGGGACCGGTCGGGCCGTGGCCCGGATCAGGTGGCCCGGCGCCCGGATCGGCCGCCCCGTAGCCAGGGTCGGTCGGCCCGTAGCCAGGGTCGGTCGGCCCGTAGCCAGGGTCGGTCGGCCCGTAGCCGGGGTCCGGAGGCCCGAAGCCGTAGGGCGGTGTTCCGTGGCCGCCCGGAGGCGGCGTGTCACCCGGCGGTCCGGGCGGCTGGGGCGGTACGGGTGGCATGGCCATACCGTCCAGCGTCCCTGGCCGACGGCCCGGACCGCGACCCCCGTAGGGAAGTTGATACGCGGTCATGCCATGGACCGCATGATTCCGGCGTAGCCGGAGCGGAGGCGCACCCCTTCGCACCCCGCCGCGCCCAGCCGCTGCCCGTCCCCGTGGACGGCGGCACGCGCGTGTGGGTGCCCGCTCGGAGCGCGCACACGCGCGTGCGTGAGATTGCGTTGCCGCGGGTCAGCCGCGGGCGCCGAGGAGGTGGTCCATGGCGAGCTGGTCGAGCTGCTCGAAGGCCATGCCACGCGCGGCGGCCGCCTCCACGTCGAAGTCCTCGAACGCGCCGCGGTCGGCGAGCAGGCTCTCCAGACCGTCGGCGGCCGTGGCCTGGGCGAGCTGGTCGAGACGGGCGGCGCGCAGGGCCTCCTGGACCTCCGGGTCGGCCCGGAACGCGGCGGCGCGCTCCTTGAGGATCAGGTAGTTGCGCATGCAGCCCGCGGCGGACGCCCAGACGCCGTCGAGGTCCTCGGTGCGCGGCGGCTTGAAGTCGAAGTGCTTCGGGCCCGCGTAGCCGGCGCTCTCCAGCAGGTCGACCAGCCAGAACGCGGAGCGCAGGTCGCCGGCGCCGAAGCGCAGGTCCTGGTCGTACTTGATACCGGACTGGCCGTTGAGGTCGATGTGGAAGAGCTTGCCCGCCCACAGGGCCTGCGCGATGCCGTGCGGGAAGTTCAGCCCGGCCATCTGCTCGTGGCCGACCTCGGGGTTCACGCCGTACAGCTCGGGGCGCTCCAGGCGCTCGATGAAGGCGAGGGCGTGGCCGACGGTGGGCAGCAGGATGTCGCCGCGCGGCTCGTTCGGCTTGGGCTCGATGGCGAAGCGCAGGTCGTAGCCCTGGGAGGTGACGTACTCGCCGAGGAGGTCGAACGCCTCCTTCATGCGGTCGAGGGCCACGCGTACGTCCTTGGCGGCGCCGGACTCCGCGCCCTCGCGGCCGCCCCAGGCGACGTAGGTCTCGGCGCCCAGCTCGGCGGCCAGGTCGATGTTGCGGATCGTCTTGCGCAGGGCGTAGCGGCGCACGTCGCGGTCGTTCGCGGTGAACGCGCCGTCCTTGAAGACGGGGTGCGTGAAGAGGTTGGTGGTGGCCATCGGGACGGTCATGCCGGCGGTGTCCAGGGCCTGGCGGAAGCGCTTGATGTGCTCCTCGCGCTCGCTGTCGGAGGACCCGAACGGGATGAGGTCGTCGTCGTGGAAGGTGACGCCGTAGGCGCCGAGCTCGGCCAGGCGCTGCACGGTCTCGACCGGATCGAGGGCACGCCGCGTGGCGTCGCCGAACGGGTCCCTTCCCTGCCAGCCGACGGTCCACAGGCCGAAGGTGAACCTGTCATCGGGGGTGGGCTGGTAGCTCATGCCACGGCTCCTTGCTGTGAAGACTGCCTTGCCGACTATTTCGTCATGGCCGTTTACAAATTAGTATGCCAGCACGGTTCTGGGAAGACAGATCCCGCGAAGCCGTCGAAAAAACGCGAAAAGATCTTGAGGGAGAGCCCGATGTCAGCAGCCGAGGGTCCGCTCGTCGTCGGCGTGGACTCGTCCACCCAATCCACGAAGGCGCTGGTCGTCGACGCGTCCACCGGTGAGGTCGTCGCCAGTGGCCAGGCGCCGCACACCGTGTCCTCCGGGGCCGGCCGGGAGAGCGACCCGCGCCAGTGGTGGGACGCCCTGTGCGAGGCGCTGCGCCAGTGCGGCGACGCGGCGCGCGAGGCCGCCGCGGTGTCGGTGGGCGGGCAGCAGCACGGTCTGGTGACGCTGGACGGGCACGGCGCGCCGGTGCGTCCGGCGCTGCTCTGGAACGACGTGCGCTCGGCCCCTCAGGCGCGCCGGCTCACCGAGGAGCTGGGCGGCGCGAAGTTCTGGGCGGAGCGCACGGGGTCCGTGCCGGCCGCCTCCTTCACGGTGACGAAGTGGGCCTGGCTGGCCGAGCACGAGCCGGAGGCCCTGCGCGCCACGAAGGCCGTACGGCTCCCCCACGACTACCTGACCGAACGCCTCACCGGCGAGGGCACCACCGACCGGGGCGACGCCTCCGGCACCGGCTGGTGGGCATCGGCGACCGAGGCGTACGACGAGGAGATCCTCGCCCACGTCGGCCTCGACCCGGCGCTGCTGCCGCGCGTGGTGCGTCCCGGCGAGGTCGCGGGCACCGTCCGCGACAGCCATGACCTGCCGTTCGCGAAGGGCACCCTGGTCGCCCCCGGCACCGGCGACAACGCCGCGGCGGCCCTGGGCCTCGGGCTGCGCCCCGGCACACCGGTGCTGAGCCTGGGCACCTCGGGCACGGTGTACGCGGTGGCCAGGACGCGTCCGGCGGACCCGACCGGCACTGTGGCCGGCTTCGCCGACGCGCACGGCGACTGGCTGCCCCTGGCCTGCACCCTGAACTGCACCCTCGCGGTGGACCGGGTCGCGGCGCTGCTGGGCCTGGACCGCGAGGCCGTGGAGCCCACCGCCGAGCTGACCCTGCTGCCGTACCTGGACGGCGAGCGCACCCCGAACCTGCCGAACGCCTCGGGGCTGCTGCACGGCCTGCGCCACGACACCACCGCGGGACAGTTCCTCCAGGCCGCCTACGACGGTGCCGTGCACGCGCTGCTCGGCGCGCTCGACCTGGTCCTCGACGCGGACGCCGACCGCTCGGCCCCCCTGCTGCTGATCGGCGGCGGCGCCCGCGGCACGGCCTGGCAGCAGACCGTACGACGGCTGTCCGGGCGGCCCGTGCAGATCCCCGAGGCCAGGGAACTGGTCGCGCTGGGCGCCGCCGCGCAGGCCGCCGGCCTGCTCACCGGCGAGGACCCGGCCGCCGTGGCCCGGCGCTGGAACACCACGCGCGGCCCGGTGCTGGACGCCGTGGAGCGGGACGAGGCGACGCTGGCGAGGATCTCCGGGGTACTCTCCGACGCGGCGCCACTGCTGGAGCGCGCGCCGCACAGCCACTGAGGACCGCCGTCCTTGCCGCACTTCGTGACGCCTTGACTTCTTGACGCTTTGGCTTCTTGGCTTCTTGAGAACGGCACCGCCTGCAACCGCACTCCCTGAGAACCGGCAGATCGATGAATCGACGAATCGACGGAGGCATGACCGCACCGCTGCACGAGGCCCGCGCCACCGGCCCCGGGCGCGCGCTGCCCGACACCCAGCAGGGCATGCGCCGCCGCAACCTGGCCCGGGTGATGCACGCCGTCAGCGCCGAGGGTTCGCTGTCCCGGGCGGCGGTCGCCTCCCGCATCGGCCTGACCCGTGCGGCGGTGTCCACCCTCGTCGACGAGCTGATACGCACCGGCCTGTTGGAGGAACTGGGCCCGGAGCGCCCCGGCCGGGTGGGACGGCCCGGCTCGGCGCTGGCCGTCAGCGGGCGGGGCCCCGCCGGACTCGGTGCCGAGATCGGCGTCGACCATCTCGCGGTCTGCGTGATCGACCTGCGCGGCGAGGTCCGGGCCCGGATCGAGCGGCACGGCACCAACCGGGGCCGCTCCCCCGAGCCGGTGGTCGAGGAGCTGACCGGCATGGTGCGCCAGGTCGTGGCCGAGGCGGAACGCGAAGGGCTGTGGCCGGCGGGGCTCGCCGTGGCCGTGCCCGGCCTGGTCGCCCGCGACGCGCGGACCATCGTCCGCGCACCCAACCTGGACTGGCACGACACCGACCTCGGTGCGCTGCTGCCCAACGACTTCCCCCTCACGGTGGACAACGAGGCCAACTTCGGCGGCCTGGCCGAACTCTGGCTCCGCCCGGACACCCCCCGCGACTTCCTGCACGTCTCGGCCGAGATCGGCATCGGTGCCGCGCTGGTCGTCGACGGCAGCCTGCTGCGCGGCACCCGGGGCTTCGCCGGGGAACTCGGCCATGTACCGGTCCACCCGGACGGACCGCCCTGCGTGTGCGGCGGCCGCGGCTGCCTGGAGCAGTACGCCGGCGAGGAGGCGGTGCTGCGGGCGGCCGGTCTGGAGCCCGGCGGGGACCGCGTCGGCCTGCTGGCGGGGCTCGCGACGGACGGCGACCCGAACGTACGCCGTGCCCTGCGCGAGGCGGGAACGGCCTTCGGGATCGCGCTGACCGGGGCGCTGAATCTGCTGGACCCGGAGGAAGTCGTGCTCGGCGGCGCCCTGTCCGGGCTGGCGCCCTGGCTTCTGCCGTCGCTGGAGAGCGAGTTGGCCCGGCGTACCGCGGGCCCGCCCCGTCCGGTGTCCGTGTCCCGGCTGGGACCCGAGGGGCCGTTGCTGGGGGCGGCGCACTCCGTAGTGCGGGCGGTGCTGGACGATCCGGCGGCGGTGGCGGGGCGGGGATGAGAGCCGCTCGGACCTGAATTACCCGTTCGAGTGAGCGAGTTGTCCACAATCAGGTGGTCGTCCACCGAAGTCGTCGGCCTCCCGCCGCCATGCCGACAGGCGCCGTAACGTGATCGCATGAACACGCACCGCAGCCTCGTCCCGACACGAACCCGATCCCTACTCGACCGGCGGCGGATCCTGAAGGGCGCTGCCCTCACCGCCGTCCCGTACTCCCTGCTTCCCGACGCGAGGGCCGGGGCGACAGCCCAGCCCGTCGACTACCGGGCGGCCCAGTGGCAGCCCGCGGCCGACGCCAACTACACGGTCTCGGAACGGCCCGGAGACCATGCGATCGACCTGGTCGTCATCCACGTCACGCAGACGACCTTCGCCCAGGCCCTGGACATCTTCCGGAACCCGAAGAAGAGAGTGTCCGCGCACTACGTCGTGCGCTCGGGCGACGGTCAAGTGGCGCAGTGCGTGCGCGAGTCCGACATCGCCTGGCACGCGGGGAACTGGGAGTACAACACCCGCAGCGTCGGCATCGAGCACGAGGGCTGGGTGGACCGGCCCGCCTACTTCACCGACGCCCTGTACGAGCGGTCGGCGCGTCTGACGGCCTCCGTGTGCGAGCGGTACGGCATCCCCAAGGACCGCGCGCACATCATCGGCCACCACGAAGTACCCGGCACCGATCACACCGACCCGGGCCCGAGCTGGGACTGGGCCCGCTATCTGAAGCTCGTCGACTCGGCCTGACCCGCACCGGGTCTCCGCGTCTCCTCGATTCCGTCTTCCGACGACCTCCGTCCAAACGGTTGTCGGCCCGCACACCCGGAGTGACGATGTCCCCAGCCGTAGCTCCTCCAGGGAGGACGATGTGAACGATCCCTGGGTGGCCCTGGAACCGGGGGCCGACCCTGCCGAACGGGTACGGATCCTGCGCAGAGCGCACGAGACGTTCACCGTCGCGGGCACCATGCCCCGTCCGGTGCGTGCCGTGGTGGCCGATTCCTGGCGGCGTTCGGCGCGGGCCGGCGTGGGTCCGGACGGCACCGCGAGCGTGGAACTCACGGACGGGGACCTCGGCGCCTACCGTGCCGAACATCCGCTGGCCCGAGTCATGCCGCTGTTCCGTGAGTTGATGGGCACGTTCGCCGCCGACGGCGAGCATCTCCTCGCAGTGTGCGACGCGCACGGCAGACTCCTGTGGGTCGAGGGCCACCCGGCGACCCGACGCCAGGCGGGGCGCATGAACTTCGTACCGGGTGCGCGCTGGGCGGAGAGCGCGGTCGGGACGAACGCCCCGGGCACGGCGGTCGCCGTCGACCGGCCGGTTCAGGTGTTCGCGGCCGAGCACTTCATACGGCGGGTGCAGCCGTGGACGTGCGCGGCGGCCCCGGTGCACGACCCACGGACCGGGCGGGTGCTCGGGGCGGTGGACATCACGGGTGGCGACGGGCTGGCGCATCCGCACAGCCTGGGGTTCATACAGGCGGTGGCACGGGCCGCCGAATCCCAGCTCGCCCTGCTCGACTCGGGCCGACCGGCCACGGGGGCGGCGGAGTTGACGGTACTGGGCCGCGACGAGGCGCTGCTGCTGGCCCACGGCCGCAAGCTCCGGCTCAGCCGCCGGCACAGCGAGATCCTGCTGTTGCTGGCCCGCCATCCGGAGGGGCTGACCGGCGACGAGCTGCTCTGCGCGCTGTACGAGGACGAGTCGGTGACACCGGTGACTCTGCGCGCCGAACTGGCCCGCCTGCGCGGGGTCCTCGGCCCCGGCCTGCTCCTGTCGCGCCCGTACCGGCTGGCGCTCCCGGTGGAGTCCGACGTCGACGCCGTGGAACGACGCCTGCGCGCCGGAGCGGTGACGGCGGCACTGTCGGCGTACGCGGGCCCGCTGCTGCCGGCCTCCCAGGCACCGGCGGTCGTACGCCTCGGCCGCCGCCTCTCCGACGGCCTGCGCGCCGCACTGATCGCCCACGGCGACCCCGACCTCCTGGCGGACTGGGCCCACACGCCATGGGGCGAGGACGACCTGAACGTCTGGAGGGCACTGGCGGCGATACGGCCTACGCCGACGGTACGGGCGCGGCTGTCCGCGCTGGAGGCGGAACTGGCTGCGCTGTGAGGGGTGAGTGGGCGGGGAGGGCGGGGAGGGGAGGGTGGGGGGGTGGGGCCCCTCCCCCGTCGATCGGCGGTAGCGCGCAACGTCCTCGCAACCTCTCCCTCCCTACCCTCCCGCTCAGAGCTGTCCAACGGCGGGCGGCACTGCTCAGGGAGGCTGACCAGGATGACCCGTTACGCGGCGCCCGGAACCGAGGGCGCGATCGTCTCCTACCAGGCGCGGTACGACCACTTCATCGGGGGCGAGTACGTACCGCCCGCCCGGGGTCAGTACTTCGAGAACCCGTCGCCGGTGAACGGGCAGCCGTTCACGGAGGTGGCGCGCGGTACGGCGGAGGACGTGGAGCGGGCGCTCGACGCGGCGCACGCGGCCGCGCCGGGCTGGGGACGCACGTCGGCGACCGAGCGTTCGGACATCCTGCTGAAGATCGCCGACCGGATGGAGGCGTATCTGGAGCCGCTGGCCGTCGCGGAGACCTGGGAGAACGGCAAGCCGGTCCGGGAGACGCTCGCGGCGGACATCCCGCTGGCCATCGACCACTTCCGCTACTTCGCGGGCGCGGTCCGGGCGCAGGAGGGCGCGCTCAGCGAGGTCGACGACGACACCGTGGCGTACCACTTCCACGAGCCGTTGGGCGTGGTGGCGCAGATCATCCCGTGGAACTTCCCGATCCTGATGGCCGCGTGGAAGCTGGCTCCGGCGCTCGCGGCCGGCAACGCGGTGGTCATCAAGCCGGCCGAACAGACCCCGGTCTCGCTGCACTACTGGATGAGCCTGGTCGCGGATCTGCTGCCGCCGGGTGTGGTGAACATCGTCAACGGGTTCGGCGAGGAGGCGGGCAAACCGCTCGCGTCGAGTCCGCGGGTGGCGAAGGTCGCGTTCACGGGTGAGACGTCCACGGGCCGGTTGATCATGCAGTACGCGGCGGAGAACCTGAAGCCCGTCACGCTGGAACTCGGCGGCAAGTCGCCGAACATCTTCTTCGACGACGTGTGGGAGAAGGACGACGACCTGCGCGACAAGGCACTTGAGGGCTTCACGATGTTCGCGTTGAACCAGGGCGAGGTGTGCACCTGTCCGTCGCGCGGGCTGATCCAGCGCGGCAACTACGGCGACTTCCTCCAGGCCGCCGTCGCCCGCACCGAGTTGATCAAGCCCGGTCACCCGCTCGACACCGACACGATGATCGGCGCGCAGGCGTCCGGCGAGCAGCTCTCCAAGATCCTCTCGTACATCGACATCGGCCGGCAGGAGGGCGCCAAGGTGCTCACCGGCGGGGAACGCGCGGAGTACGACGGTGAGTTGAAGGGCGGGTACTACGTCCAGCCGACCATCTTCGAGGGCGACAACAGCATGCGGGTCTTCCAGGAGGAGATCTTCGGACCGGTGGTCTCCGTGGCGTCGTTCGACGACTTCGACGACGCCATCAAGACCGCCAACGACACGCTCTACGGTCTCGGGGCGGGCGTCTGGACGCGGGACATCAACACGGCGTACCGGGCGGGCCGTGCCATCCAGGCGGGCCGCGTCTGGACGAACTGCTACCACGCGTACCCGGCGCACGCCGCCTTCGGCGGCTACAAGCAGTCGGGAATCGGCCGCGAGACGCACAAGATGATGCTGGAGCACTACCAGCAGACGAAGAATCTCCTCGTCTCCTACTCGCCGAAGAAGCTCGGCTTCTTCTAGGGGCACGAGAAACGGCGCCTGACCTGGGCTTTTGCCCGTCAGGCGCCGTCGGCGCGACCCGCTCGACGCGGATATCAGTATTTCCTGTTCCTCCCAGTTCCTCCCACGTCTCTCCCACTCCAGACCGGCTGTTCCGGACCAGTCACGGACCAAACTTGGCTCACGGGGTGGGTGGCACGCCCTTGCTGACCCGGTCCCACTCCTCCATGGACTGCTCGATGAGACGGTTGGCCTGCTCCTGAACGCCATCGAGGAACTTGGCGTAGTACTTGAACAGGACATGGATGCTGTGACCGGCCCGCCGAGCACACTCAGCAGGGTCGACACCCGAGTGGAGCCAGAACGAGATCCCGGCATGCCGGAGGTCATAGGGCCGCTTCGCCAGACCGGCCGCGAGCTCAGTGCGGGTCAGAACGTACTCCCGCGCCCTCGACCACGTGATCCCGTACGCCGCCGCCTCCACATAGTTGCCCGCCTGGTTCTGGAACAGCCGCCCATCCGGGGCAACACCGAAGCGCTCGACGTGGGCACGCAGGACGCGGACGAACTGCGGCGGAATGGGTACAGGTCGGGTCGCCGTCGCGGCACGGCGCTTGAGCGAGTGGACTTCGTAGACCTCACCGTCGTCCGTCCAGTCCTTGCCCGCCGTGACGACGCCACCCGTCAGGTTGAGCAAACCCCATCCTGTCTCAGGCAAGTGGCACTGCTCGAGACGAAGGTGAATCACCTCGGCCGGCCGCATGGCCGCGAAGTACATACAGCCGAAGAACGCCTCGAGATGAGGGCCACGGCCCCGCTGTTGCCCCACCGCCGAGAGCAAACGAGCGACCTGGAGCGGGTTGGGCACAGAAGCCGGGTCGACCTCATCCTCGACCGACGGAGCACTCCACCTGATCCCAGCAAGCGGGTTGTCGACGAAGTAGCCGTTCTCCACAGCCATGTTGAGCACTTCACTGAACGCCGACCGCTTGCGACGCGTGGTCTTGGCTGCAGCAGGCTTCCCATCCAGCTTGAGGCACAGTGCGTCCAGCGCTCGACGCATGACGACGGCCTCATTCAGGGAACCAAGGGGCAGGGAATTCCTCTTGACCCAATCGAGCGCCTTCTTCCACTCCTCGGGCGGCTCCTGCTCCCACGCCTTCTTGTTGAACGCGTAGGAGTACAGCGCCCTCCGCAGCACCCGCGGCTCCGGATAGACGGATCCCGGACGGACCAAGGCTGGGGTGACGGTGGCAAACGCGTCCGCAAGGGTTCGACGCGTGTTCCCAGGCGTCCGAGCCCACCGCTGCTCGAGGTACTCATGTGCGAGGTCGTACCATGTCCTCTTCTGCCGTAGCGCTCGCAGCTCCGACGCCGGCAGCCCCGACTCTTCGTCAAATGCCTCGCCTTCGCGGGCTGCCGTCATCAGCTTTGAACGCCGGCTCTCGGCAAGGCCGAAGGTCATGAACGACTCTGACTTTTCGAGCCCGCTGACCGTCCACCGCACCATGAATGGCTTACGCCGATCCGGGCGCTCACGTATGTCCCAGAAGCGAACGTTGTAACTCAGCGCCAAGTGTCAGAATCCTTCTCGCAAGCCTCCCACCAGGCATCCAGATCGGAACGACGACACCTGAGTTCACCATTTGGCAGTTTGATCATGCTGGGCGCGTTCCCCCGAGCACGCATCCGATAGAACGCCGACGGACTCATGCGGATTTCCGCCAGGACCTCCGCAAGTTTCAAGGCAGGCGGGCGAGCCATACTTCCTCTCATCTCTGCATATCAGGTGGCCGCGATCGCAAGGCAGGAAAGCGCATTGCGTTCCGACCCCCACGGCGGGTGGACAGCTGCGTTCGCTTCGCCCCACCGCCAAGTGCAGCAACTGCGAACAGAGGCAATGGTCCGCACAATCCCCGGTTTCGGAAACCGGGGATCATCCGCTATATTCCGCGCCGCCACCGATGGCGCCACCCGGACGGGCTGCATAAGCGAGCCATCGGGTACCCCCGCTGCTCACTACGAGGCCGGCCACCCGGACCTCTGAGCGCACGAACAGGATTCTCAAGCAGCTGCCCTCCTTGGACTACGACGCGGTGGCGTAATGCAGAGCGCCCTGGAACGCCGGATGATCGGGGAGGTTGTAGATTGACATGCACCTGCGAGATGTTCCAGTCCTGTTGGGCCCGTCACCGTCTGCCGTGAGCGATCTGGTCTCGGACGCACGACTGCCTTCTACGCGGTCCCGTCGACGACCAATCCATGACTCCTGAAAATCAGATTGGCAGCGGCCCAAATTCGACGTTGGACTCCATCTCAGGACGAACGAGTGAATGGGCTCGGTCTGGGCGTCGACGGCGGCCATGGCGCGGCGGTGGAAGTCCTCGGCGGCGGGGAAGAACAGCAGTAAGTCGTAGTGGTAGATGAGGAGGCCGGTGATGGTACGGGCGGTCGGGTCGTCGTCCACGTCGTGTATGTCGGCCAAGGCGGAATCCACGCCCAGGAGGCGTCGTGCGGGCGGGCGACCCTGGCGAGGAGGTCGATGACGGAGAGGGCCACGGCGACCAGGACGCCGAACATGAGGGCGCCGGGGCGCAGCCAAGGGCCCGGAGGAGTCCGCAGAGCGGAATGCCGCAGGCCGGCGGAGCTGGCCCAGCTCGATCAGGCGGACGACGGTGTAGGCGACGCTCGCGCCGAGGAAGCCAGCGGGGGTGCCGCCTGCGCAGCGGTCCGAGAAAGAGCAGAACGACCGCTGTGCAGGCGGCACTGACGATGGAGTCACGCTGGCGGAGTCGGCGAGAGACCGAAGTCGAGCCGCACCTTCTACACGGCAAGACCCTGGAAGGGCGGCTGGATGGTGCTCTGCGGCACGAGACCTCCGGCCGTCAGGGCGCCCGCGTCAACTCCCGCCGAGCGAGCCGGGCATCAGCGCACCGGGTCAGCGTTCGGCGGCGTCCTTCCAGTAGTCCTCCAGCATCTCCCCGGGCCACGCGGGCTGCGTGACGGCGCCCCTCGGCAGGAACTCCTCGAACACGGCCACCAGGTCCACTACCAGGGTGCCCTCGTCGGCGTCGAGGTCGGTGACGTGCAGGTCTCGCCCGTCTACGCGGAGCAGCCGCGGGAACGACGTCGCAAGCCGGGCCGGGCGCCTGTGGTTGTGGTGCACGAAGGTGCCCGTCGCCGGCCACGCCGGATTGTCGCGCGGACTGCGGGCGTGGAGAGCAACATCGTCGGGAGAGCCGAAGTTGAAGAACCAGGTGACCTGGAGGTGGGAGAACTCCTCGATCCCCTGCAGCGTCTCCACCGGGTACTCCGGGCGCAGGCGAATGATCGACTCCACACCGCCCTTGAAGTCGTCAAGCCGCCCCTTGTGGCCTCCGACCACGTCGGCGATCACCGGCACCTCGATGGACTTTGCGGACACGCCTTCCCCCTTCTCCGCTCGCGGCACAGCAAGGCGGTCGACCACTGGACGTCCGCCTTCACCACCATGGCGCCGTCAGGCTACTCGTTCGAGTACGGCCTTGGCGCGCTCGTCGATCTCCGCCGCCGCGCTGATTCCCCGGTTACGGAAGGGGGACAGCACCCTTCGCATGTTCACGGCGGCCTCACGCACTCGGCCCGACTGCACGCCTTCCATCGCGTCCAGCGCCTGTGCCCACGTCATGCACGCGGCCTCGACGTTGCCCTTGCGGGCCTGCAGCGTGCCCATGTAGCCCAACGTGACCGCATGGGTACGGCTGAAGGTGTCGGCCTTCCGCGTCAGCACGCTGTTGTTGAACTCTCGGAGCGCTCCGTCGAGATCGCCGAGCGTCCACAGGGTGCGCGCGGTCTCGTGGGCCAGGGATGCCCGCTGGAAGAACCACACCCGACTCGGATCCTCGTCACCGGCGCCCGCCGCAGCAAGGTCATCCTCGGCCCGCAGGAGTGCTGCGATCGCCGCCCGTTTCTGCCCATCGGCGGCAAGGCTGCGTGCTTGCACCACACCGAGCAGTGCCCTCTCGCGGGGTGTCGCCAACGTATACCGCTTGCGTTCGACGGAGGCCGTGGCGAGGTCGACAGCAGTCTGCGGGTGGCCGAGGTCCGTTGCCTGGTGAGCCATCGCCCGCAGGATATGGCCGGCGAGCGGAGCGTCGTCGGCTTCGGCCGCGAGCTTGAGAGCCAGGGTGAAGTAGCGCCGCCCGGCCTCGTGGTGGGAAGCATCGAAGCTCATCCAGCCGGCGACGTACACCGCCTCTGAGGCAGCGGCGAGAAGTGCGCGGCGAGTATCGTCGCTGGTGAACACCCCGCCGATGTATCTGGCAACGTCATCGACAAGGTACTGGTAGAGAGCCGTGCGGCCGTCCATGCCGCCGTGTCGCTGGTCTCGCCGAGAGAAGAACTCCGTCATCTCACGTACGGCGCTGACCTCTGCGGCCCCAACCCGGCGGCTCGTCGCGGCCTGCCGGGACTCCGCCCGCTGAGGAGCCTCGTCCCACCACTGCTGTCCAGGCAGGGTCAGGCCGCCCACCGAGTAGGCGGCACCGACCAGCAGCCGGCGGCGTTCGAGGTCCACGTCGCTTCTCCCAAGGTCTACCAGCGCAGTCAGCGTATCGACGTGCCACTCGGATGCCGCGGCCGCACCCATGTCCGTTAAGGAGAGCCCGATTTCGGCTGCGGTGACGGGGCGTTGAAGCCGACGCGACAACGTCTCGCACAAGATAGAGGGCGCTCTACCGGAGGGCTGGGTTCCTGCCACCCACATGGCGACGTGCGAGCGGCTCGTTCCCAGCAATTCCTGCGCGCCGACCTCAGCCGCGACCCTCACGAAGGCAGCCGCCACCTTCGGCTGCGACCAGCCGGTTTCCGCGATCGCGTCGGCCAGCTTCACGTTTCGCTCGCGCGCCATCGTCTACCTCGGTTCACGAAAACGATCTTTGACGGGTTTGACGGCCTCGGTTGCCGTCCGGAGATACCGCCGCGGTGTGATTCACGGTTCGCTCTTGGTCAACGAAACCACCAACTGCCCTCGCTCGGGAGGAGACCGGTGAAGACCAGCCAGACGCCTGATAACGGCCTCCGACCCGTTCCGGGTGGCGGCGGCCCGCATCCCTCAAGCCCGGCGCACAGCGCGAGAAACACCCGTCGGCGGCGGCACTTCAGCTGCAGAACCTCCGCCGCTTCAAGTGCTCCGACTAGACGGCCGATCGAGCCCACCACGGACTCAGGCACGAGCTGCGAGAGGGCGAGCATGGACGGAATCACGAGCCTGGGTAGCGTAATTGACGCCCCCGAGCAACAGACGAGCCTGAGGCTGGCGGCCAACGACAGGGCGCCGGGCAGGGCCCGGTCCTTCACCCGCAACGCCCTGACGGCGTGGGGTGCCGGAGACCTCCTCGACCAAGCGGTACTGATCGTCAGCGAACTCACCACCAACGCCGAGCGGCACGGCCGGACTCCCGACCCCAGCTGCGTCCTGCCCGCTAGTGCGGACTGCGAGCCCGTCGATGAGATCACGCTGACGCTCGCTCTGCAGGCAGGCGTCGTGGGGATCGAGGTGGAGGACAAGTCCCCGCAGCCTCCGGTGCCGCGCATTCCCTCGCTCTACGCCATCAGCGGGCGCGGTCTGTGCCTCGTGTCGGCGATGGCCGACGTGTGGACGGCCTGCCCTCTGAAGGACGGCAGCGGAAAGCGGGTGATCGCCTTCATCAAGCGCGCGGAACCCCCCGTTACCCCCTGAGCCCCTCCCCTTGGAGATCACCTCATGCCATCTCGGCTCACGCCCCTGCGCGTGCTTCTACTCGACCTGGACGGCGTGCTCGTCGACACCCGCCCCGTCATGGAGAGCGCCTGGCACCAGGTCCAGAAGGACCACGGCCTCAACGTGCCATTCGAGATGTACGAGCGTCACCTGGGCCGGCCCTTCGCCGACATCATGGACCAGCTCGGCCTCACAGACACCGAGGCGATTCACCAGACGTACTCCCAGGCGTCGACGGCCGCGTCCCATCTCGCCCGACAGTTCGACGGCGTCGCGGAAGTCCTGCACGCCTTCGCCTCTGCCGAGTGGCGGCTGGGGATCGTCACCTCGAAGCCGTTGAACCGCGCTGCCCCGCTCCTGGCCCAGCTCGGCGTTCCGTTCGCCACGGTGCGCACTCCGAACGGGGTGGGCCGGGGCAAACCCGCGCCGGACCCGATCCTGCTCGCCCTCATCGACCTCGGCGCCGACCCGGCCGATGCGCTGTACATCGGCGACATGGCGGTCGACCAGGAGGCCGCGCGCCGCGCCGGCGTCCCGTACGTGCACGCGGCCTGGGGCTACGGCGCCCCGGCCCGCCCGGCCCCCGTCGTGGCCGAATCCCCGGAGGACCTGCTGCGTCTCATGGACACCGGGCCGCTCCTCAAAGGGAGCCAGGCATGACACCGTCCAAGCGCACGGCCCTCGGCATCGCCCGGGCAGAGTCAGCTGGCAAGCCCCTGTGGGCACTGGTCGGCGAGGGCGCTCTCGCGACCATGAAGGCCGACCGGATCACCACGTCCGAGCTGGATGCCTTGCCCGTCGAACCGACATCAGTTGGAGCACGGGTGGACCAGGTGATGGAGTCCCTCGAAGTGTACGGCGCTGACTTCGCCAGGACGCCGGGTGGCGCGGCGTGGTCGTACGTCCAGCACGTGCCAACGCGGCGCCTGGTCACGCAGGTCGTCCGCAAGCTGGCCGCGCTCAGCGCCTGGGAGCCGTTCGTGAAGGCCCCCGGTCCGCTGAGGCCCGCGCCGCACGAAGGACTCGTCGGGCTGCGGTCGAGCAGCTCCCGCGAGTACCGCGCGTGCACCGTCACCTGGTCGGGCATCGCCTACCTGCTCGGAGCCGCGGCCCCCCGCAACCCCCGCCGTTCCCCTCAGTTACGTAACCTCCCTCCCCGCCCAGTAGCCGTAGCGGCACCGAGCCCGGCTCCCTCGGAGCTGCCGCGGAGCGAGGTGGTGGCCCTGTCGTGGTCTTCCCGTCACGCCGACACTCTCCTGCCGGTGCTGGGGGAACTGGCCCGAGAGGGGTCCCCGAGCCTCGTGGTGGACCTGGCGACCGACCCGGCGGAGCGGTGCCCGGCTTCGGGAGTCGCGGGGGTGAACCTGTGCTCGCCCCCGACCGGTCTCTTCGACCTCTCCGGCGCTGTGGCCGGTCTGCGGGCGCGGGACGACGGGCGCGTCGTCCGGGTCGACGAGCACGAGGTGCAGCTGGCCCGTCTGGTCCGTCTCGTGTCCGTACTACTGGAGACGAGCGGCGGGTGCACCCAGCCCTCGTGGCGCTCCGTGATCCAGGCGGAGACTTGGCTGGACGGCGTACTCGCCGCAACCCGGCCGCACACCGTCCTCGTCAGCAACGACACCAGCCCACTTGGTGCGTTGGCTGTCCATGCGGCAGAGCGCCATGGCGCGAACACCGTGCACGTTCAGCACGGGGCCTGGACGGCCGAGTCGGTCGCATGGCCCGCGCTGCACAGCCGGGACATCGTCGTCATGGGTGAAAGGGATCTCCCTCTCGCCAGGGCGTGGGCCCGCCGCCCTGATGCCGAGGTCCATGTCCTGGGCCAGCCCCGCTTCGATGCGCTCGCCGAGCTCGACAGCCAGGCCCAGCGGCGTTACCTGGAGACGCTCCTGGCACCCACCCTTGGCCCAGGACCTAGCCGTATCGCCGTGTGGGCCTGCCAACCCTTCGGACCTGACCGGCTCAAAGCGCAGGCGGATCTCCTCCTGGACGGCCTGTGGAAGGCCGGCGGCAGCTGGGGCCTCGTCATCGCGCCGCACCCTGCGCAGAACGTGGACGTCTTCGCCCCTCTACTCGAACGGGACGGCCGGCCGCTCGTCGCCGTCGCCGATCCCCGGGTCGGAGCTCGCGGCTGCCTCGCCGGTGCCGATGCCCTGGCGAGCGCCTATTCGACGTGCGGTATCGAAGCCGCCCTGGTGGGCGTTCCGGTGCTCGAAATCGGATCACCCGGCGAGCGCACGCTCGGACTCTCCGAACACGGCCTCGCACGGCGGTGCAGCACCTCCAATGACGTCGCCGATGCCCTCGCCGCCTTGTACGCAACGCGCCCGCCTGAAGTCCCGGCCGCGACGGACACGGTGTGCCGGTGGCGCGGCGACAGCGCCGCCCAGGTCGCGCGCCTCATCACCCGCCGCAACGACGGCCATTCCACGCACTCCCACCACGATGCCCGCGGCACCGAGTCCGAACTGCCGCAAGGCGAAGGAGCAACCGCCCGATGACACACCTGACCGCCGACAGCGTCGCCGAACTCTTCGTCGGCGCTGTCGCCCTGGCCAAGAGCGGCGAGAGGGTCAGCCCGCGCGGCATGGCGACCCGTGAGGTCCTCGACGTCCATATGCGACTGACCCAGCCGCGGGCCCGCCTGCTGTCCGCGCCGCCGGTGCGCGTCATCAACCCCGCGTTCGCCGTGGCGGAGACGGTTTGGCACCTCTCCGGCTCGGACGCCCCGTGGATCTTCGACTACAACGCGCGTCTGCGACAGTACGCCGACGACGGTGTCCTGCGGGGTGCGTACGGACCGCGGATGCGGAACTGGTCGGGCAGAGTGGATCAGCTGAGCCGCGTCGTCGAGATCCTGACGGAGGACCCCGACTCCCGCCGGGCGCTGATCCAGCTCTACGACCCGGCCCAGGACGCCGCCGGGCACAAGGACGTGCCCTGCACGCTGGGCTTTCGCTTCTACCTGCGTGCCGGCCGCCTGCACATGTCGACCACGATGCGTGGTCAGGACGTGTGGATCGGCATGCCGTACGACCTGTTCTTCTACACCGTGCTGCACGAGCTGGTCGCGGGCTGGCTCGACGCTGAGCTGGGCGAGTTCCACCACCACGTGGGATCGCTGCACATCTACGACGACCACCTGGACCAAGCCGAGCAGCTGAGCTCGGTCACCGCGAGCTCGATCATGCCGGACCTCACCACTCCATGGCGGGGCTTCGACAGCCTCCTCGACCAGGTCGTGGCACGGGACGTGACCGGCCACCCGGGCTGGGACACGATGGCAGCCACACTCCACAGCTACCGCCTGTGGAAAGAGGGCTCCCGTGACCAGGCGTGGCGGGTCGCCGACAAGACCGACGGCCCGCTGGGCGAGGCGCTGACCGCCTGGTACGGCGAGCTGAACCACCGTGCCCGCACCTCCACCACGCTCGAGTCGGCGGGGACGCGGTGATGGCGGCCACGAACCGCGCGCCCTCGGTCATCCTCGGCCTGTGCTCCTTCACGCACGACTCCTCCGCCGCCCTACTCGTGGACGGGGAGCTGATCGGCTTCGTCGAGGAGGAGCGGCTCTCTCAGCAGAAGCACACCAAGGACTATCCCCACCACGCTGTCGACTGGCTGCTGGGAGAGGCCGGGCTCACCTCCGCGGACATCGACGCGGTGGCCTACAACTTCCAGCCCGCCCACTACCTCGCCGAGTCGTCGACGGCCCTTCGCCTGGCGTTGTCGCCGGCGACGCGCGACCGGGCGCTGCCGAGGGCTCGCGGCTTCGCCAAGGTGGCACTGCGAACCCAACTGCGCACGCGCGCGCTCGGCCGGCGGTTCCCCTCCGCCCGCGTCCTCCCTGTCCTGCACCACCGGGCCCACCAGCTTGCGGCGTTCGCCGCTTCTGGGTGGAACGAGTCTGCCGTGCTCGTCGTCGACAGCCTTGGCGAGCGGCAGACCACGACAATCGCCCGCGGGCACGACGCGCTCCGCCCCTCCGTCCGCACCCTGCAGGCGATCAACGACCCCGCCTCGCTGGGCTACGTGTACGGCGCGGTCACGGAGCACCTCGGGTGGCGTCGCGGTGACGAGGAGGGCACCGTGATGGCACTCGCCGCCCTTGGCGACCCGGAGCGGTTCCGGCACCTGTTCGCCCGGGCTGTGCGCACCACGCCGACGGGGTTCGTGGTGGACCCCGGATACTTCCCGCCACGCGTACTGACCTCGGGCTACCCGCGGACCTCCCGACGTTTCATCACCGAGACGTGCCCCGAGCGTCACCCGAGCGAGCCGCTTCAAACCGTCCACCGGGATCTGGCCGCAGCCCTCCAGGAGCGTACCGAGCAGGTGATGGTGCACCTGGCCCGCCGGGCGGGAATGATCAGCGGATCGCGCCGTCTGTGTGTCGGCGGTGGAGTCGCCACGAACTGCGTGGGCATCGGCCGGATCATCGAGGAGGGCATCTTCGACGAGGTGTTCGTCCCGCCCGCCCCGGGCGACGCCGGCACCGCGATCGGAGCCGCCATCGCCGTACACACCGGCAGCCGCAGCCGGCGGCCCGTGTCCGGCGTCGCCCGGGCCTGCTACCTCGGACCGTCGTTCCAGAACCAGGCCCTCGACCTCACGCCGTGGCCCGATCTCCAGCAGAAGACGCTGGGCGTCGAGACTGCAGAGTTCCTCGCCGACCAGCTCGCCCATGGAATGATCGTCGGCCTCTTCCAGGGCCAGGTCGAGGCGGGCCCCCGCGCCCTGGGGAACCGTTCGATCCTCGCCTCCCCCCTGGAACCCAGGGTCGTCGAGCGGTTGAACGCCACCGTGAAGTTCCGGGAGCCGTTCCGCCCCTTCGCCCCCATGGTCCTGGCCGAACGTGCCGGGGAGTTCTTCACCCTCGGTCAGGAGGCCCCGTACATGTCGATGGCGTCCGGCGTGACCGACAAGGCGCGCGAACGCGTGCCGGCCATCGTGCACGCCAATGGAACATCCCGGCTGCAGACCGTCGCCCGGTCGCAGAACCCGTTCATGCACGACGTGCTGAGCGCCTTCGCCCGCCGCACCGGGGTACCCGTGCTGATCAACACCTCGCTCAACGTCAAGGGGAAGCCGATCTGCGGGACACCGGAGATGGCGCTGGACTGCCTGGTCAACTCCGGGCTGGATGCCCTGCTGCTGGAAGGCCGGTGGATCACCAAGTGAAGATCGGATACAGCTTCTGGGGTTTCCTCGGCAACGGGATCACCGACACTCCGGACGGGGGACGCAGCCACCGCCGCCCACTGATCGACGCTCTCCTCGCCCGCGGCCACGAGATCGTCTTCCTGCAGGCCAACCGCGACCTGCTCGAGGCCGGCGATGACCTGGGGAACGCCTACACATTCCACGGCGGCAGCCCGGACATCGATGTCCTGTTCCTGGAGTGGCGCTGGGCGATCAACGGGCGCAACACCACCCCGTGCGGCACCGAGGGGCACACCTGCGACCTGCACCGCCAAGCCGAACTGGTCAACCGGTACACCGTGCGCAAGAAGACGCCCGCCGTGATCTGGGACAAGGACCGCCAGCTCCCGCTGGACAGCGTCTTGCGGCGCGCCCCTCAGACCAGCGTGTGCGAGGCCGCTCTCGAACCGACACCGGGCGCCCACCGCCTGCTCTTCCCGGTCGACGACCAGCTCCTCGCCTCGGCGGATCCGGTCGCCCTCGCCCAGAAGCCTCGGGACCTCGTCCTCGGGTACGTCGGCAACCAGTACGACCGCGACGAGCACTTCGACCGCTTCTTCGCGCCGGCCGCCGCCCGGTTCGACCACCTGGTCGGGGGCAAGTGGACCAAGAACAGCCGCTGGCCCCACGTCCGTTTCCTCGGCAGGCTCCCGTTCGAGGCGGTCCACGCCGTGTACGGCAGGTCCCTGGCGACGGTGCTCATGCTGCCGGAGCGGTACGCCGCCGTCGGGCAGATGACGCAGCGGATCTTCGAGGCCGTGCTCGCCGGCTGCCTCCCGCTCGCCCCTGCAGACATCCTTCACGCCGACCGCTTCGTGCCCGCGGAGCTGGTCGTCAGTTCCGGTAGCGAGGTGATCGAGCGGCTGAACCACTTCCAGCGAATCGCCGGCACCCAGCAGCACGCGGACCTGGTCGCGGCTTGCCTGGACCGCCTGAACCTGTTCCGCCTGAGTCGGCAGGCCGACGTGTTGGAAGCCGTCCTGGCCATGACCGCCGGCCCCGTCTCGGCGGAACGGGGAGCGGCATGACGCAGCTGACCTCCCAGGCCATGGCGTCTGGAATCGCCGAACCAGTTCGAACGGCGGGTGCGACCGAGCACCCGCGCACCTCTACGCTGGAGCACCATGAAGAAGGTCGCCATCGTCGGCTGCGGGGGCAGCGGCAAGTCGTACCTGGCACGCGAGCTGGCCAGGATCCTCGACGCCCCGGTCACCCACCTGGACGCCGCGTACTACGACGACGAGTGGAACGAGCTGCCGACGGAGAAGTTCACCGCCCTGCAGCGGGAGCTGGTCGCGCAGCCGAGGTGGGTGATCGACGGGAACTACAACTCGACCCTGCAGATCCGGCTCGAAGCCTGCGACACGGTGGTCCTGATGGACGTCTCGACCATGGCCGCGCTGTACGGGATCCTCTCCCGGCAGATCCGGCACGGGGCCGGGCACAAGGGCAACGGCGTGCACAACCGCATCCACTGGGGTGTGATCAAGTACGTGGCGACGTACCGCCGCAAGATGCGCCCGCGCGTGATGGCCAAGATCGAGGAGTTCGCCTCGGGCCGTGCCGACGTGGTGCTGCTGTCCAACCGGCGGCAGACGCGCCGCTGGCTGCGGGAGGTCGCCGCCGAGCACCGCTGAGCATTGCACGCCCCCGAGTGGAGGGCGCGGCATGAGCGGCACCAACCCCTTCCTGGACCCCGGGCGGCAGACGGAGTTGTACGGGCACGCCTCTCGACTGGCCGGCCGGTCCAATGCCCTGATGCGGGCGAAAACCTCCGGGAGGCCCGTACCGGACACGATCGTCGGGTTGGTGCGCAACCACCACGAGCGACCGGACGGTCTCGGCCTGGTACTGGACCTGGGCTGCGGTCGCGGCACGAGCAGCCTGGCCTTCGCCCAGGCACTCGGGCCCCGGCGCGTCGTCGGCCTCGACGCCGCGCCGGCCCTGATCGAGCACGCCCGCCAGCGCGCCCAGCGGCTACCCGGCCTCCCAGTGAGCTTTATGCAGGGGGATTTCCACCGTCTCCCCGTGCCGGCCGGGTCGTCCGACATCGTCGTCGCCGCCTTCTGCCTGTACCACTCACCGCGCCCGCAGGCGGTTGTCGCGGAGATCGACCGGGCGCTCGCTCCCGGCGGTCTGGCCGTACTCGTCACGAAGGGGCTCGACAGCTACCGAGAGATGGACCAGCTGGTCGCTGCCGCCGGCCTCGACCGGCGAGCCGAGCAGCACGAAAGCCTGTACATCTCGGTGCACAGCGGCAACCTCGCCGACGTAGTTGCTGTGTCGCTCGATGTGCTCGTCGTGGAGCACGAGGAGCACAGCTTCACCTTCGACGGCCATGACCACCTGGCCGAGTACCTGGCCACCAACCCGAAGTACAACCTGGCCCCCGGCTTGTACGGCAATGCGGGCGCCCTCGCGGCGACCCTGCACGAGGTTCTGCCGGACCGGCCTCTCACCACCAAGTCCCTCGTGACCTTCGTCGTGGCCCAGGCGCGGGGAGGACAGCAGTGAGGATCCGCTATTTCACCAAGCACTACGAGACGCCTGGCTCGGTGGCCTCGGCAGCCCGCCACCACGCGTGGCTCGCCGAGCACGTACGGCCGTTGCGCCTGCCGGGTTTGTCGGTGGTCGGGCCGACCAGCCTGACGTACGAGCGGATCGACGGGCGCCCGGCCCGGCCCGAGGACCTGCCGTCCCTCGCCGCGCTGCTGGGCGACGCCCATGGAGCCGCCTGGACCAGCGACCTCCGACCGGCCGCGCTGAACACCCCACACCGATTCCGCGACGGCACCGCATTCGACGACTACATCGGTCCCCGCGAGACGGCCCTGCGGAGAAGACTCGAGCAGGGCCACCTGCCGGACCGGGCAGCCCTCCAGACGATGCTCGGGCTGCTGGAGAAGACCGCCGAGGGGCCAACTGCCTTCTACAAAGACAGCAATCCCCGGAACTTCATCGTCACCGAGGCCGGCGGCATCTACACCGTAGACACCGACGACCTCACGCTCGCCCCGATGGGTTACGACCTGGCGAAGCTGATCGTGACGCTGAGCCTGACATACGGGCCTCTCCCGGCCCCAGCCATCGACGCCGCCCTCCTCGCCTACAACGAGGCCGCCGAACGCCACGCCACCCGGCTCGGCACCACGGACCGGGAGCGACTCGACGACTTCCTCGCCCTGCACTCCGTACTGACCGCTCCTTACGTCGGGCGCAACGGCTACCGCTACAGCTGGCCCCGCCCCTACCTCCGAGGTTCCGCGTGATCATCACCGAACTCGTCTTCGTCCGTCACGGAGAGGCCCAGTGCAACCTCGACGGCCTGGTCGGAGGCCCGCGCACCTGCACCGGGCTGACCGACCGCGGATACGCGCAGGTCGAGCAAGTCGCGCTCCGCCTCACCGCCGAGCATCGCGACAAGCCGTTCGACGCTCTGTACGCCGGCCCGCGCATCCGCCTGCGCCAGACCGGCGAGATCATCAGCCAGGCCCTTCGCATCCCCGTGTCCGCCGACGATCGTCTCGACGGCCCGGCCCACGGGGCCGCTGACGGCATGCCCTGGGCCGAGGTGAAGGACGCTGCCGACGGTGGGCCACATGCCCACCCGGACAGGCCCTGGGCTGCTGGATCCGACACGTGGAACGGCTACCTGGAGCGGGCCAGCCGCTTCCTGCAGGAATTCATCGACCAGCACGAGGGCGAGCGCGTCCTGGTTGCCGCGCACGGCGAGACAGTGATCGTCGCGCACACCCTGCTCCTGGGAATCCCTCTCGGTTCCCCAGCCGGATTCACGGTCTCCCACGGGTCCATCACCCGCTGGCAGCACCACCTCAACCGGCTCGGACAGAGGCGGTGGATGCTCGACCGCCACAACGACACCAAGCACCTGGCCGCCTTAGCGCGGGGGGCGGCCGCGTGATCACACAGTTCGACGACCCGCGCCTGAACCTGGCCCGGGGCGCGCTCGGGGCAGTCCGGATCGTGCACGAGCCGACGCTCCCGCATCGCGTCCTGCGTCTGGTCGACGCCGACGGCAACGAGTTCTTCGCCAAGCAGCACAGCGAACGCGACCGGTACGTCCGGGAACTGCACGCCTATCTCACCTGGGGATCCCGGCTGACCGGCCACGTGCCCCACGTGGTGGGCCGCCAGGACAGGACGTGCACCCTGCTCTTCACCGCTGTCCCCGGCGTACGGGCGGATGCCCTCCCACCAGGATCGCCTGATGAGGAGCGTGCCCACTACGAGGCCGGGCGCGTGCTGGGCAATCTGCACCACGCCACTTCTGTACCGCGCTCGGGTGCTGTCGGCACGGACCTCGCCCGGCGGCTGGGTGACTGGACCGCTCGCGCGGACCGGGCAGGCCTCATCTCCGCGCTCGAACGCGAGCGACTGAGCCACAACGCGGATGTCCTGGCGAACACGCTCATGGACAGCGCGGTGTGCCACCTCGACTATCAGCCGCGGAACTGGCTCCTCGGCGACTCCTTCGGACTGTGCGACTTCGAGCACATGCGCCGCGACGCCCGCATCCGCGACTTCGCCCGGCTGGAGTTCCGCCGCTGGCAGGCGGCACCCCACCTGCGGACGGCGTTCTTCACCGGATACGGAAAGCCGCTGAACGACACCGAACAGCGGCTACTCGAGTCCTTCGGAGCGATCGAGGCCGTCACCTCCCTGGTCCGCGGACATGAGCAGAACGACCTCTCCCTCAGCACCCACGGCCGGACGGTTCTGGCCCGTCTTACCTAAGCCACCCCGTCCCTGGATTCCTGGAGAACCCCGTGTCACAGCACTTGTCCCACCCGACCGCCGCTGTCCCCCGTCGGGCTGTGGTGACCGGCGCCGCCGGCTTCATCGGCTCCCACCTCGCGCACGCCCTCGTCCAGGCCGGCGCCGTCGTCATCGGCGTCGACCGGCGCGACCCGGCCACCGACCGCACGGCCGCAGCCAACCTCTCCGTCCTGCGGGGGCTTCCGGGGTACATGCACGTCACCGCCGACCTCCTCAGTTGCGCGATCGATCCGCTTCTCGTCGACGCGAACGCGGTATTCCACCTGGCGGGGATCCCCGGGGTGCGTCCCTCATGGGGACCGAGGTTCGGCGAGTACGTCGCCTCCAACGTCCTCGCGACCCACCGCGTCATGGACGCCGTCACCCGCATGGGCGTTCCCCGGCTCGTGGCGGCCTCCTCCTCCAGCGTCTACGGCCCCACCGACGGCGGTGCGAGCGTGGAGACCGACCGGCCCCAGCCGGCGTCCCCGTACGCGGTCACGAAGCTCGCCGAGGAGCAACTCTGCCTCGCGCACTCCACCCAGGCTCACTGTCCCACCAGCGTCGTCGCCCTGCGGTACTTCACCGTGTACGGCCCCCGGCAGCGCCCCGACATGTTCACGCACCGCGCCCTCACGGCCGCCCTGACCGGCCAACCGCTGCGCCTGTACGGGGACGGTCACCAGCGGCGGGACTTCACGTACATCGACGACGCGGTGGCGGCCACCATCGCCGCAGGCACCCTCCCGACGGCCAGTGGAGTGATCAATGTGGGAGGCGGTTCGAGCGCCTCCCTGCTCGACGTGATCAACATCGCGAACAGCCTTGCCGGTCGCGAAATCCAAGTTCACCAGGAGAACCCGCGCAGCGGCGACGTCCTCACCACCCGCGCCAACCCCGGCCGTGCCCATGAGGTCCTGGGCTGGCAGCCCCAGGTCGACATTCACAACGGCATGCGGGCCCACATGCAGGCGCTGGCCGCCGAGTCCGCCGCATACGGCCGCGCGGCATGACGGGCAGGACCAGGAGGCATCGCAGTGGAGAGTCCTGAGAAAGCGCGCCTGGACGCCTTCTTCCGGCAGGTCACGACACGCTTCCCCGCCGGCGAGAACGTCACCACGCTGATCATCACGCACCTGCTCTCCGAGCGGCCGGCGTTCCTCCGCGCGATGGCGGCGATCTCCACGGTCGGCGCTGTCCTGCCCAAGCCAAGGTCCATCGACCAGCCGACGCTGAAGACGGTCCGATGTGACTTCACGGTCCATGACCTGAGTCGAGAGCAGTTCACCGACCCGACCAGCGCGTTGGAGTACCTGGAGAACACAGCCGGCGGCAGGAGCGTAATCCTGGTGGACATCGGGGGCTACTTCGCACCATGCCTTGACACCCTGGTGGAGAAGTTCTCCGGCCGCATCCTCGGCGTCGTTGAGGACACTGAGAACGGACACCAGAGGTACGCAGCACTCGACCACCTGCCCTGCCCCGTCGTCTCGGTGGCCCGCTCCCCGCTGAAGGACTGCGAGGACCACCTCGTGGGCCGGTCCATCGTCTTCTCGACCGACGCCCTGGTACGCGCTCGCGGCGACGTTCTGACCAGCCGGAACGCCTGTGTGATCGGGTTCGGCAAGGTCGGCCGGGCCATCGCTCAGACGCTACGCGCGCAGGACGCCCGCGTCACCGTGTACGACACCGATCCAGTCAGGAGAGTGCAGGCGCATTCCCAGGGCTTCCGCACGAGCACGTCAACTGTCGAGGCACTCCAGGACGCGGAACTCGTCCTGTGCGCCACCGGCAACCTGGCCCTCCGCCAAGGCGACTTCACCGCGCTGCGCAACGGGGCGTACCTCGCCTCGGTGACGTCCTCGGAGGACGAACTCGAACTCGGCAGCCTCCATGGGCTCTACCAGCGAACCCCGGTCGGCGAGCATCTGACGCGGTACGAGATCACGGGCCACTACTTCTACGTCCTGGCCGATGGTGGCGCCGTCAACTTCGTGCACGGCGCGGCAGTCGGCGCCTACATCCACCTCGTTCAGGCCGAGGTACTCGCCGCCACCGCGGCTCTCAGCCAGGACCGCTTCCACCCCGGTCTACACGAGATGCCGACGCCCGACCGCCAGGCCATCGCAAGGGTCTGGTTCGACCACTTCGACAGGTGACAACGTGCCTCCATCCTCCAGCACTTCCGCGCCACCACTGAGCACCACACGCCGCCGCCACATAGCTGTCATCCCGTGCCGCTGGGGATCCACCCGGTTTCCGGGAAAGCCCCTGGCGCAGCTCGGGAACAAGCCGCTCCTGTGGCACGTCCACCAGCGCTGCGTAGAGGCGAGAGGCCTTCACAGCGCGGTGGTCGCAACCGACGACAAGCGCATCGAGGAGGTGTGCCGCGAACTGGGAATCGACTGCATGCGCACCGCGAACCACCTCACTGGTACCGACCGCGTCGCGGAGTGCGCGGAACGCCTGCCCGCCGACGCCTACATCAACGTCCAGGGCGACGAGCCGTTCGTCTCCCCCACAGCGATCGACGCCGTCTCCGAGGCCCTCGCACGCCTGCCCCCTGGAACGCTCGCCGTGAACGCGTACACGGAGCTGGACGACGCCTGCGCGGTACTGGACCACAATGTCGTCAAGGTCGTCGTCGGTGCCGAGGGCAACGCCCTCATGTTCTCCCGCCAACCGATCCCCTACCCGCGCGGTGACCGTCCGAGGTACCTGCGGCAACTCGGGCTCTACGGCTTCACAAGAACGGCTCTCAGCTTGTTCCGGCAGCTCCCCCAGGGCCCGTTGGAGCGAGCCGAAAGCGTGGAGATGCTGCGCCTCGTCGAACACGGCCACGGCCACGGCGTACGGATGCTCGCCGTAACAGACGATGGTCTAGCCGTCGACACTCCGGAGGACCTCTCCATGGCACATGCGCTGCTTCGTCGCCGGACTCGGGGGCCGCGCCAGTAGTGTTTGGCTGGGTTCCGGTTCCCGCCCGCTGACGCCAAGAAGATCAATTCGAGGTGTGGCCGTGCCGGTCACTTATCGCCAGCCTGGGTAGTGTCGGCGTAGCTGTTGAACACGTCGAGCTCGTTCTGCTCGAAGCGGCGGATGCCACCCCGGATGGAGTCGTAGCCGGCCACGACGGAGGTCGCGGTGGCGTAGACGTGCTTGCCGTCCTTGACCTCGAAGTGGAAGGTGAGGGAGACGCGCCGGACGTCGGTCACCCAGGCTTCGATCCGGACCGGGGTCTCCCAGGTCTCCAGTGGGTGCTGGTAGCGGATGGTCTGCTCGCGCAGGAGGAAGTTGCGGGCCAGGCGCTCGGCGGGGTCCTGGGGGACCAGCATGCTGAACATGCGCATGCGGGTCTCTTCCAGGAGGACGCCGTAGCGGGAGCTGTTGAGGTGCCCGTTCGCGTCGAGGTCCGACCAGCGAACGGGGCAGTCGTAGATGTGTCGGGACACAGTGACTCCTGAGAGCTGTGGGATCTTCCGTACCTTCGAGGCGCCCGGCCGATCCGAGGACTGACTGGCGCACCCTCCATCAACAAAGGCCCAGGGACTGCGGGGATCGGCCGTCCGGACGTTCTCTGCCGCCCGAACGGCCACGCCCCAACCCCTGGACCCCACACGGAGACGGCACCAGTCGTGACATTAAGTTGCTTTTCGTGGCCAACGGGCCAGCCACACCAGCTAGCGGGGCGGGCGCTCGCCCTCTTGGAGGTCGTTGAAGATCTCGCGAAGGAGGGCGGCCCGGAGGTCAACCTGGGGCAGTTGCCCATGGAGCCGACTGATGGCCGCCTGGTCGGAGTCCGGCAGCGAGGCGCGCAGGAGTAGCTTCAGCTCCGCTCGGGCCTGGGGGTCGACGATCGGCGAGTGGATGCGGTCGACGACGGCACCGGCCCCCAGCTGCGTGATGCCCCACTCCCCGGGGACTTCCTGGATGGCCCAAACCACGGAGTGGTTCTCGGGCGACAGGGTGAGTCGGCACTCCGGCCCGGCCAGCGCGCTGAGTGCTGGGAGCGGGACGCCGCCGGGGCCGGCGAGTGCTGCAGCCTCGTCGGCGCTGTCGACGACGAGGCGGGCGGTGAGCGCTCGGGCCGCGCGACGGCGGGCGGCATCGGCTTCGGCCTGGGCAGGGGGCTGCGGAGTGAGCGCGCTGGGCTCAGCGTGGGCCCAGGCGTTGCGCTTGCCTCCCAGGGCGTCGGTCTCGTCATCGGAGGATTCGGCCTCGACCCAGGTGATCACCACGAACCGGCAGTGGGGCATCGACGCCGGGTACAGGACGTGGGAGACGACTTCGACGGTCTCCCAGCCTAGGGCGGGGATGATCATCCGGAAGACATGGCCGTCCCTGTCGGCCTCCAGATCTGCCTCGTTGCGCCAGATCCGCTCGACGTCTGGGTTCTGGCGAACCTCGGCGATCAGGTCGACGAGCTCGACGTTGTCCTTGTGGGTGGCCTGGGCGAACTTCAACAAACGGATGTAGGCCGCGGCATGCATGTCCCAGTCGTGGTACTGGGTGCGGGCCTCGGGGTTCGTCAGGGCCCAGCGCATGAGGTTGGCGCGCGGCTCCATGACCCAGGGCCACCACTCGGCCATCGCCGCGTTGAACGCCAAGATGTTCCAGTTACGGTCCGTCAGGTACGTAGGCGAGGGCATCTGCCTGTCGATCAGAAGGCGAAGTGCCCGGCGCAGCTCCGGACTGGCGTCGATCTGCGGGTCACCGTCGAGCGTGGTGCCGATGTTGTAGAGCAGCAGGGCGTGGCGCTCGCTCTTGTCGAGCCCGAGCAGATCCGCGAGCGCCTCGCACTGGGGCTTGGTGAACCGGGGCGGAACGGCCCCCTTCTCCACGTTGCGGTAGGTCCGCACCCCCATACCGAGGGCCCTGGCCACCGGGGCCTGGGTGATCCCCGCCGCTTGGCGCCATCGCTTCAGCCAGCCACCGAACCCCATGAACTGACCGGCGATTTCTCCGCCGTGTGCGCCCTTGTTCTCGGCGTGGTCATCGCCGAAGGGGACTATCCCCTGAGCAACCATGAGGCTCTTCCTTGTCTCCGTGTTTTACACGGGAGGCACCCGCCTGAGGGCATGAAAAACGGGGGGCAGCGTGAATGCCGGCCCCCCGGCCTGGTGTCTCCCACAAAGACGATACGCCTAAGTAGTACCGACCAGTAATTTGTGGCCTCGACCACAGGGCAGTTGGTTAAACGCGCAACCATGCCTGCCGACGCCCGGCCGCCTCCCATGACGAATCCGGACATTCTCTCACCTGCGGTTTTCCATGATCAGGAAAGCGGCAAATCCTTGCCGGTTTTTCTTGCAAGGCGGTGAATGATCATTCATGCCGCAGACGATCACCAAAGCAAGCTGGCTGCCGATATCCAACCCCCTTGAAAATAAAGGACGTTACCAGGACCCCCACGCGACCTCCACATATCCCACACATCCATCTACGCGCGTGGATTCGCCCTTGAGATGCCGTTGACGAAGCCTTTGCCTGCGGGCTTAAATCCAAACCTGACCAGCCGGTACAGAGCGACAGCCTGCCGGTTCATGAACGTGGGGGCTCTTTTGAAGATCTTTATTGCGGTGCCCGGAGTGCGCATGGGTGGCGCCACCGAACAGCGGCTCACATCTACACGTGCTGGTACGGCAGCAAAATGCTTGGCGTGTACATCTTTTCACGGCCTGTAGAGCCAGGTCTGGATCTTGTGCGGACGTCTGCGTATGTTCGTCGTCCCCCACCGGGAGGCAACCCGGTGACCGGCGAAAGGAACGCATGCAGGGCGCACCGAGCAGCTAGCCCGTAAAAGCAATCGGCGCCCGGGAGAGGCAACTCCCGGGCGCCGGACGCGAAGAGTCCTATCTCCAGCCGAGGCAACGGCCGGAGAGACCCGTCATCACCGCGCCGGCCCTTCCAACGGGGCACAACCGGCTGCGGCATCACTCAGGGAGAGTTTTGCGTGGGCACGCCCCTGCGCGAAAGGCCGGACCCTCGGGCCGCCGCCGCGGACTGTGCAGCGGACACCGCTCACCCGCCCATTTCGAGCCTCTGGCGCGGAGGTGAGGTCTGATGGCACGCATTCGCACCATCAAGCCCGAGGCTTTCGAATCCGAGGACCTTGCCGCCGTCGATGTCACCGCGGTGCTCACGTTCTTCGGGCTGCTGACACAGGCGGACGACTCCGGCCGGTTCCGCGACCATCCGGCCGTGATCGCGGGGCGGCTGTGGGCGCTGCGCCCGGAGCACACCCCCGCGCACGTCGCCCGCGACTTGGAGCAGCTGGCCGGGGCCGGCCTGGTGTGCCGGTACACCGGCTGCGACGGCAAGTCCTGGCTGCACATCGTGACCTGGGACCGGCACCAGAAGATCAACCGCGCTTCAGACTCGCGGCTGCCCCGCTGCCCGACCCACGAGGCGGCGAAGGCTTGCGGCGAGTGCGACCGCCCCCAGTGCCACACCCAGACCCATACGGCGGCCAGCCTCCGACAGCCGCCCCCCGAAGCCCGCGAGGCGTCCGTCGGCGCCGTCGGTGGAGGCGACTCCGCGACCACTCACGGAGCACTCACGCGAACCGTTCCGTCAGATTCGCCCGCATCCACCCTCACCGTGACGCGCACCACTCTCACCCAGGAGGGTGAGATCGAGGCCACATCGCCCCTGTGTCCGCCCCTCGCGAGCCCTGCAAGGGAATCCGCAGGTCAGGGCAGTGCAGCCCAAGCGGATGACGTGACGGGCGCCACATTCACTGAGGGTTCACGGTCTGGATCTAGGATCTTGGATCCTGGATCTTCCCGTAGGGGGCGCGAGGCGCCCGCGCTCGGCTCCTCCCCGGAGACAGCGCTGGAGGCGGCCGACGCGAGCGAGTGGTCGGCGAAGGTCTTGATGGCCGAGTATCTGCGCGGCTGCCCCGGAGGGCGTCCGCCGAAGAAGGTCCTCGGGCACCTGGGCAAGGAGATCCGCTCGCTGCTGGACGAGGGCTACGGCCCCGACGTCCTGAGGCCGGCGCTGGAGCGGCTACGCGCCAAGGGGCTGAACCCCAGCGTCCTGCCGAGCCTGGTCAACGAGCTCCTCAACGCCGGGCCAGCGCTGTCGTCGAGCTCGAGCCTGTCCTCCGCCTCCGGCGCGGGGCTCTGGGCCAGCGCCTCCCCCGCTTACACGCCGTACCTCAACCCCACTGAGCCGACTGGCACCTTCGGAGTCGCCCTGTGAACCGCACCAGCCTCGCCGACCCTCAGACCACTGCGGACAACGCTTCGTTGGCCTGGATGCGGCGCAAGCTCGCCGAGCGCGGCATCGACCCTACCGCCCCCGTCGCGGACACCCCGGAAGCGATCCCCTCTCTTGAGGCCGCTCAGTTGCGAATCCCGCGTGACTACCGCGAGGCCCAGGTCGAGCACCCCGCCGTAGCCGAGTGGGTCCGCAGCATCGCCGGCAGCGCCGTCGGCCACGCAGCGAGCCCGCTGATCCCGCACTGGGGGACGCCCGGGCAGCGGGAGATCACCCACGGCCGCAGCTTGCTGCTGTGGGGCTCGACCGGCGCCGGCAAGACGCACCAGGCGTACGCCGCGATCCGCGCCCTGACCGCGTCCGGGTGCGGGGTGCGCTGGCACGCCACGACCGCCGCCGACCTGTACGGCGAGATGCGGGCCCGCAGCGGCAGCGATCCCGAGTACCTGCTGCGGCGGATCGTGCGGATACCGCTGCTGCTCCTCGACGACCTCGGCGCCGCCAAGAGCAGCGAGTGGACCGAGGAGATCACCTACCGCCTGCTCAACTGGCGGGCGCAGAACCAGCTGCCGACGATCGTCACCTCGAACCTGCCGCCGGTCCGCATGCCGGGGATGGCTGCCGGCCAGCCGGTGCTGCGGGACAAGGTCGGCGACCGCGTGCTGAGCCGCCTGTCCGGCATGTGCACACCGGTCCACCTCGACGGCCCCGACCGCCGCTTCCGCGCCGCCTGACCCGCCGCGCCCACCACCTTCCACCGCCCGGCCCGCGAGCCGGTCCGCCGGCATCCGCCGCCGCGTGCCGCACCCGCTCGCCGCCGCCCGGCATGCCCTGGAGACCCAGTCCCATGCGCCACATCACCACCAACAACCAGCCCGTGCCGGAACTGCGCGGCATTGCCGACATCTCGTGGCACGCCCGCGGGAGGTGCCACGATCTGGCCCCCGACGAGGCCGACCGCCTGTTCTTCTCCGCACCGCGCGCCCACGCCGGCATCGCCGAGGCCAAGTCGCTCTGCGGCGCCTGCCCCGTACGCCAGGACTGCTTCACGCACGCCCTGGACAACGACATCCGCTGGGGCATGTGGGGCGGCCTCACGGAGGCGGAGCGCAAGCCGTGGCACGCCAAGGTCGCCAAGCGACTCGACTACGCCCGGGTCCGCGCCGCGCTCATGGGCCGGGACGTCCACCTCACCGCGTCCGAGCGCGACGTCGTCACCCGCGCCGCCTACCTCCGCGGCTGGAGCGCCCCACGCCTGGCTTACGCCCTCCGCATCGACCTCGACCACGCCCGCGACCTCCTGCGCGAGGCCCGCCACGCGGTGGCCGACCGCGACCGGTACTGGAAGGTCCCGGCGGCGGACAGCGAAGAAGCCGGCACCCAGGACCAGGGCGAGGAAGTCAGCAGCGAAACCGCCCCCGAGGAAACGTTCTGCCAGGTGCCCCGCCAGGCCCAGACGCAAGAACTGATCAACGCCCTGAAGAAGGCGGCCTGAACTGCCCGGCGCTACCTCCCGCCCGCCCCACCACCGGCGGACGCAGACCACATCACCCAGCGAGCCCGGAGAAAGGGAGCCCTTGACCGAGGAGACCGCCGACCGATACGCCCTGATCGCTGCCGGGACAGTGATCATCGTCCTGACCGGCGCCGGATTCTGGCTCTCCTACGCCCACCTCGCCGAAGTCGCAGGGCGACACGGCCTGGACCGCTCGCCCATCCGGCAGTGGGCCTGGCCCGCCACGCTGGACATGTTCATCGTGGCCGGCGAGCTGCTCATGCTGCGGGCCGGACTTCACCGGGTGACGGACTGGTGGGCGGTCGGACTGACGGCTGTCGGGTCACTCGGCTCGATCGCCCTGAACGTGGCCGGCGTGAACGGCACCACGACCGGTCCGGTTCCGCTCCTGGACTACCTGGTCGCAGCGGTCCCACCGACCGGGGCGATGCTGGCCTTCGGAGTCCTGATGAGGCAAATCCAGCAGCGCGTCGCCAGGCCCATCCGGAACAGCCGGACCGAAACCCGGACCGACCCGGACCCGAGCGGGACCGCCGGACCACAGGACCGCACGGAAACCCGGACCGGACCCAACCCGGACCCGACCGACACCCCGACCGGACCGCCCCGCCCCGGACCGAAACCCGGACCGGACCCGGACCCAAGCCGGACCGCCGGACCACAGGACCGCACGAAAACCCGGACCGGACCCAACCCGGACCCGACCGACACCCCCACCGGACCGCCCCGCCCCGGACCGAAACCCGGACCGCGTCCAACTCGGACCGCCCCGGTTCGCCCCCAGACCGTCCGGGCGAAGGTGCATGCCGGACGGTCGAACCGCCGGACCGGACCGCGTCGCCTGTCCGAGGCCGAGGTCGTCGAGCTGGTCCTCCCGGACGTCCCCGCAGTCCTGGCGGCCGAGGGGAACGCGCAGATCACCAGGACCCAGCTGCGGGGCATCATGCGCGCCCGCGGAATCCCCCTCGGCAACGAGCACATCGGTCCCGTCCTGACCGCGCTTCGGGCCGCCACCGCCTCCACATCCTCCGAAGGAGCCACCCGCTGATGAAGACGTGCGACCGATTCACCGACCTGAAGGCCGGATACGAACGCGACATCACGTTCCTGCGCAACCACGCCGCCCGTCACTCGGGCAGTACCGCCTCGAAGTCGAGCACGCGGCACGCCTTGGCTGTGAAGCAGAACATGGCCAAGGCCCTGACCCGCCATTACACGCGCTGCCCCCTGTGCGGGTGAGCAGCACCCCAGCCCGTACGGCGGCCCGGACCAGCACCCGGGCCGCCGCCCCGTTCCCGCACCTGGCCTCCCGGAAGGAGCCGAAACGCCCATGACCTCAGCCGAGAACCCGCCCGAAGCGGAGCAGGACCAGCCCGTCAAACAGGCCGTATCCGCCGACCGTGACCACCGTTCGCCCGGCACCAACTCGTACCCAGGAGGAGCAAGTTATCGGTCAAGACGCTCTTCCCCGTCGGGGAAGCGCGTCTTGGCCAAACCCGCCCCAGACGTGGCGGGAGCGGACCGGAGCCAGGGGGCACCGGTCCACGAGGCAGCGACCGAGGGCGGATCGCAGCCGGAGGAGAAGCCCGCACCGCGACGCAAACGCCGCGCCACGAAGAACGCCTCCCGCAAGCGCTCGCCGAAGTCCGCCACCGACAAGCGCAGCTACGTGTGCAGCGTCCGCCTCAACGACGACGAGAAGCATCACCTCGCCACAGCTGCCGCAGCAGCCCGCACAAGCCTGCCCGCGTTCCTTGCCCGCAGCGCCCTCGCCGCCGCCCGCGACCCCGACCATGCCGCCGGGGCCATCGCGGGCGAACGTGAGCTGATCTCGGAGATGTTCGCCGCCCGACGGCATCTCGGCCACGTCGGCAACAACCTCAACCAGGTGGCCAGGGCCATCAACTCCGGCGACCGGCCGGCGGACGCCCACCTCGACGCGGTGCTGACCGCCGTTCGCCGGGCCACCGACCGGGTCCAGGCCGCCACCGACCGACTCCTCGAACTCCGCTAGGAACACCCAACCGTCATGGTCCCCAAGATCCACAAGCGCGGGACGCGCACCATCGGCCTGCTGTACTACCTGTACGGACCCGGCAAGGCCGAAGAGCACGTCGACCCGCACCTGGTGGCGTCCTGGGACCACGCCGCCCCCGACCCCGGCCGCGACTCCGAGGCCACGTACAAGCAGCTGCAGCAGCTCCTCGACCAGCCCCTGGCCCTGCTCGACGAAAACGAGCGCCCGAAGAAGCACGTGTGGCACCTGTCCGTCCGCAACGGCCCCACCGACCGGATCCTGTCCGACCAGGAGTGGGGCGACGTTGCCCGCCGCATGGTCGCCGCCGCCGGCATCGACGACCCCGAGCAAGGCGCGGGCTGCCGCTGGGTCGCCGTCCGGCACGCCGACGACCACATCCACATCCTGGCCACCTTGGTCCGTGAGGACGGCTACCGGCCGGACCTCGACTTCGACGCCGTCCGCGTCCAGGCCGAAGCCCGCCGCCTGGAGCAGGAGCTGGGGCTTCGCCGCCTCAACCCCGGTGACGGCACCGCCGCCAAGCGGCCCACCAGCGCCGAACGCCACAAGGCCGCCCGCCAGGGCCGTGAGCGCACCGCCCGCGAGGAACTGCGCGAGACCGTCCGGCGGGCCGTGGCCGGCGCCGAAAGCGAGAAGGAGTTCTTCGACCGCCTGGGCGCCGCCGGGGTTCTGGTGCGCACGCGCGTCGCACCGTCCGGTGACCTCCTGGGGTACACGGTCGCGCTGCCCGGAGACGTCAACGCCCAAGGAGAACCGGTCTTCTACCCGGGCTCGAAGCTGGGCCCGGACCTGTCCCTGCCGCGGATCCGGGAACGCTGGTCCGGCCGCCGGACGGGCAGCCGGGCCGCCGAGCAGACGGTGCCGTCGGGGCCCGCATCGGCGCGGCGCCGGGCGAGTACGGCGCTGTGGCAGGCGGTGCTGTTCATGGACGGGGCCGACGACGGGGTGGCCGCGGCGTACATCGCGGCTGCCGGTGAGGTCCTGGACGCGCTCGCGAAGACGTCCGCCGCCCACACCCGGCGCGAACTACGAGAAGCCGCTTTCGTGTTCGAGCGGGCCTCCCGCTCGCACGTGCGGGCCGAACGCGGTCACGACCGGGCCCTTCGTCAGGCTGCCCGCGACCTCGTCTACAGCGGTCCTGCGCTCGGGCGGGGGGAGGACGGGGCGACGACCGCGATGGTGATCGACGCCGTGTTCTTCCTGGTGACCGTGGCCGCGCACTGGCACGGGAAGAAGGCACACGCGCAGCAGGCCGCTGCCGCCCAGCTGGCCGCCGAGCACCTGCGGACGGCGTACCGGGCTGCCGCCGCGCAGCCGATGGGTGTGCTGGCCGTGCGGGGCCGGTCGCTGGCGCTTCCGGTGCTGCGCCGTCAGGTCCTGCGGGTCCGGGAAGCGCTGCCGTCGGCGTTGGCGGAGCAGGTCCTGGCGGAAGCCGGGTGGGCGGCGCTGGCGGCGACCCTGGCTGATGCCGAGGCGGCCGGGTACGACGCCACCGCCCTGCTGGCCGATGCGGCTGCCCGCCGGGAGCTGGCGAGCGCCGAGTCGGTGTCGGATGTGCTGGTGTGGCGGCTGCGCCGCGCCGCGGACCTGCCAGCCGACGGCCAGGCGGCGCCGATGCCCGACGGCGGCTCCGTCCCGTCGGACCCCGCCGGGCGGAAGGCCGGGAACCCGGCCGAGAAGGGCCCGCAGCGCCGCCGGAGGTAACCGGGCTTTCAGGGATTCGTGAGTTGTCGCAGATCGGGGCGGTGGGGCACGCTTCATGACCCGCCGCCGTGTGCGGGGAGCCAACTCTGGGAGGGGAGCCCAAGTGTTCGGTCGCAGGAAGGCGAAGCAGGAGCCTGGAAAGATGGGGCCGGCGGGTGTCCCGTGGCTGGCGTACCCGGAGCCGCAATGGCCCAAGCCTGCCCCGCCGGCGCCCGCGTCCGCTCCGTCCGCTCCGGTAGTAGACGACTTCCTGCCGCCGGACTTCCGGATGGACACCGACGACGAGCTGGCCGGCCGGTTCATGCCGTGGCGGCGCCCCCTGGTCGTCGACGGTGAGGTCCGCGCCTGCCCGCAGTGCAAGGCGTACCGGGACTGGGTGATTCTGTGCACCCAGGGCCGGATCTGGCTGCGCTGCCGCGACGGACACGAGACCCTGGAGCCCCGCCTGGACGTGGCCTGGTACAACCGCAACAGCGGACCGAGCAACGGCAAGTTCGGCACGCTCGAGGAGGGCCTGCGCTCCCTCGACCACTGATCCGGCACCGCGCCCCTGGACCCCCTGTATTCCTGCCCTGCCGCTCGGAGGAGGCGGCCACGGTCAGCCCACTCGCATCCGACCCAGGGAACCCGTATGCGCCTGCGCCATTCCGCCATCCTCACCAGCACCTGCCTCGCCCTCTGGGCCCTGACCGGCTGTTCCGCCCCACCCTCCGACAGCGCGCTCGCCGGGGCGCAGGCGGAGACGCCCGTACCTACCGGCGGTGACCACGGAGTGCTGCCGTCGGAGCGGCTGGCGGACCGGCTGCTCACCGCCAACGATCTCGGCCCCGGCTACACCGCCCGCCCCGCCGCAACCACGGGTTCGCCCGAGGCGTCCGTCGAGGGCTGCCCGCAGCTGGAACAGCTGGGCAGGGACGCGGACAACCCGTACGCGATGTTCCCGAACCAGGGGAAGCGGGTCTTCACCGGCCCCGGCGGCACCCAACTGACCGAGGAGCTGTACTCCGCACCGCCCAAGAACCTGTCCGCGAGGGTCGGGCGGATCATGACCGCGATGGGCACCTGCCCGTCGTACCAGCTGGTCACCGCCACCACCGTGGCGGAGATCCGCACCCAGACGATGCCGGTGCCACGTCTCGGTGACGAGCAATGGGCGCAGATCCTCACCGTCACCGCCAGCGGGCGCCGCACCATCGTCCAGCAGACCGTGATTCGCGACGGGGCCGTACTCCTGGTCGTCTCCGGCAACCCGGCGGAAGTCACGGTCCACGCGCAGACCGCCCTGGCCAAGGCAACAGCCCGCTGAACCTCCGTTTGGCCTGTCTCCCCGCCCGACACACGCAAAGCGCTTAGGCCGGGCGGGGCGTCGGGCAAACCCGGCCTCCGGAAGCGTCACCCTCCGCATCCGAGGCACCGACGAGCAAGCCGTCACCGCGAGTACATCCACGCCCGGACCACGGCGCTTGGCGCCTGCACCCGCCTCCTCGGCGACGACCGCCAAGAACCGGTTTGACGCCCCCCGTGTCCCCCGCCACCCTCGTGACGGGGGACACGGCCATAAACGGCGCGTACACCAACAGGGGGGCAAGCGTGGCGAAGGAATGCGTCTTTTGCGGGGAGAAGGCAGGAAGCAGGGAACACGTCCTGCCTGCCTGGATGGCCCGCGAGGCGCCGAAGGCGTTCACCGAGTCGAACGGCACGCGCAACGTGTATAAGGACGGCCGGATGATCGTGGTGCCCGACAAGTTCGCCACCGCGACCGTCAAGTGCGTCTGCGGCACCTGCAACAACGGCTGGATGTCCAACCTTGAAGCATCGGCCAAACCCTTCCTCATGCAGCTGACCCGCGGCGATCAAATCGCCCTCGGCCCCACCGAACAGACCGCCCTCGCCACCTGGTCCTTGAAGACCGCGATGATGATGCTGCGCGCCTCCTACCGCTGCGAGCCGCACCCCATACCAAAGTCCGACTACAAGCACCTGTACGAGCACAAGAAGCTGTCCATGCGGCGCATGAGGGCCAACGCCTTCCTCGTCGAACCGCCCGGCGACGACGAGAGCCACATCTGGGGCGACCTGGTCTCCGCCGCTTCTTCACCCGCCACCGCGGCTACCATGTCAAGCTGCGCGTCGGCTGTTTCGCTGTCCAGATCGTCTCGGTCGCGCTGCCGCCCGCCCACGAGGTCGGCCGGCTCGGCCGCACGCTGCGCTCGCAGCCACTATGGCCGGTGCATTCCGGCCAGTTCACCTGGCCGCCGCCCGAACCCCTGCCGTACGAGACCTGGGTAGCCATGGAACCACGCGTGATCGCGGTCACGAAGCGGCCCGCCTGACCGCAACGCTGCCCCCCTCACGCCGTGTATTTGAGGGACCTGGGGCCTGGCCCGCGCGGTATGAATCCGGTGGTGGTCTTGCAGCTGGCCCCCGCATGCTTACGGGATGACTGCTGCCTTCCCCCTCGCGCCTGCCGTCTACGTCGACGAGTCGGCGAACTCCGGCCAGAACCTCCTCGACCCCGCTCAGCCGGTGTTCACCCTTGCGGGAGTTCAGCTTCCTGACGAGCTCGCGGCGCACATCGTGGACGAGTTGCGAACCCAGCTCCCACCGAACCTGGCCGAGCCGAAGTACACCTCCCTCGCCAAGTCGTCACGCGGCAGGAAAGCGCTGGCCCACGCCTTCGGCCAGCTCCCCGAGGGCAGCGTGCGCACCTACGTAGTGAACAAGCGGTTCATGATCATGACGAAGCTGGTCGACCTGTTGGTGGAACCTCTCGCGCACGCCGATGGCGTCAACCTCTACGAGGGCAAGGAGTCACTGGGCCTGGCGGACATGCTCCACACCTGCGGCCCCGTCTTCGGCGACCCCATGGCCTACGACCGACTGCTGCAGTCATTCGTCCACTGGATCAGGCAGAAGGCCACCACCGACGACCTGTTCGCGGCCGTCGCCTCGTTCAAGACCACCGTGCAGCATGACGACTTCGTAGAGTGGGTGGAGCTCCTGGAACACTGCCGAGGCGTGGCCGACGAGACGGCTGCGGACGTCGCCGCAGGCCGACTCAAGGACGCCCTCGACCCAGCGGTCCCGTCCCTGTACACCCTGACCATCGCGTTCGGCTCATCTCTGGGCCGACACTTCCGGCTCGTGCACGACGACTCCAAGGTGATCAGCCACAACGCAGCGCTGCTGCGCACCATCCACATGTTCCCGGACCCGGCGCGCCCCGGGAAGTTCAACCAGCAAATGCCCGCCCTGGAGATCCAGTTCGCCGACAGCACCACGCACCCCCAGCTGCAGGTAGCGGACTGGGCAGCAGGCGCCACCCGACAGTGGGCGCAGCACCTGGCCGGCGCTGGCGGTGACCAGTTCTCGAGGGACCTGGAGGCCGCGGCTCGGCCGTGGCTCGTCGGCGGAATCTGGCCGCCCAGCGCGACCACCTGACCCTGCGCGCGCGAGTACCGTCAGCACCCCGCCCGCGTCCGGACCGCACAGGCGGGCCAGCCGGGACAGGCGCAGCGCGCCCACTACGAGACGATCGACACCGCGTCGATCCTCCGCGTGCGACGCCCGAAGGACGCCCTTGACCGACCGAGGCGGTCCCCAACCTCGGGCGGACCCGCCTCATGCATATCAGCCCAGGTCACAAGCCCCCGAGGGGCAAGGTGAGCAGGTCTGGGGAAACTGGAGTCGCACATCGATCGATGACCGTACCGAGGCGCAAAAGGCCGACGGCCAGACCCAAAAGGGTCCGGCCGACGGCATATCAGAAAGTCGGTTGCACAGTGAGCTGGCCCTTGCTGCTCTCCGGCAAGGTGTGGCGCAGCACCGGTGCAGGCGAGGCCAGAGAGCCGGCGAAGGCCGCAACGAGATCATGCGGCGTGCTCGCGGAGAACATGGCGGCCCACAGAAGCCCGGCGCCCATCCGCGGTTCGCACCATGCCTGCCATCCCGCCGCTTCTGCCTCAGGATCGAGGACGAGCGGGTCGCCGTCCTGGATGCCCTCGTCCGGCAACGTCGTGAAGGCCATGCTGGCAGCCAGCCGCGGGTCGGACATGGCGGTGGGGGTGTCGACATCGCGGACCCAGCCGCCACCCGCCAGCGCGTCGAGCACCGCCTGCGGTCCGGCGTAGCCGTGGGCGGGATCCGGGCGGTCCTCCAGGGCGAGCAGGAAGTCGGTGACAGCCTCGGACGGGGTGCCGACGGAGAAGTACGCACTCCACTGGGGAAGGCTGGCGGGGGTGGCGCGGGCAGAAACCGTCCATGCCACCGGCCGATCGCCCAGAAGGATGGGCTCGTCGGCCAGCACCCACTGCGCCCAGCTCAGTGCGTCCGGAGCGATGTACAGGACGGTGCTGCGAAGAACCTGCCGGGCGTCTTCGGATTCCCCGGGTTCACGCCGGCCTCGGACGAGGGTGAGGCTGGTCCAGCCAGCAGCAGCGAGGTGGGAGCCGACTTGGTCGGCAAGGAGGCCGTCGTCACCGGCGAGATGGCGCGGGGTGACCCAGTACGCGGGAAGGGAAGGGAAATCAGGGGACGGGGGCAGAAGTTCTCCTTGTCGTCAGGGGGTGTCGCGGCTCGTATCGTCGTCGGAAACGGCGCGTAGCCGCCGTCCCCGTGCAGGCGGCTCGACCGGCGGCATCCAGGTAAGGGCCTCGGCGACCGGCCTGGGGAGGTACCCGTACTGCACTGCCTCCGCGTCCTCGGCGAGATAGACGATCGGTCGCCCGTCCTGGTCCGTGTCCGTGGTCACGGCGCCCATCTTGTGGGCCATGGGAAAGAAGGGGTTGATCGCGAGCCGGACCCGGGCGGAGGGGTCTACCTCGGACAGGTGTCGGATCAGGTCGGCGACGGTCATCTCGGCGCCGGGCTCGGGCTGGGGGGCCACGGTTCTCCTCACGGGTTGAAAGCGCTGTGTGGGATAGGAATGCGCCGCGCGGTCTGCGGGGATGGACTACGGGAAGACGGGCGAGCCGCTGGAGGACGGGAGGCGACGGCCCCGGCCGCAAGGCGGCCGCATGGTCAGTGCTGTCCGCGAGCGGTGGCGAGCACCTCGGAAACGGTAGCGGCCACGAGCCGTGCCGGGGTCTGCGGATCGAAGACGACGCGGTAGCCGGGAACCTTCGCAGTGCCGGTGACGGCCAGAACCCAGCCTTCATCCTCGGCTCCGGGCCGGCCTTCGGGAAACCAGCCGAGGTAGAGCCTGCCGTCGGCCGAAGAGATATGGGTGTCGGCCCGGTCGTCGACGATGAGGGTGAAGTCGCCGTTCGCCTCGGGGAAACAGTCGATGACCTCGGTCGGCTGGCCGGGCCCCAGAAGCCAGCTATGCAGTCGCAACTTCTCGATCGTGGTGCGAAAACCAGCATTCGACAGCTCCACCGTCACAAGCATCACCTCTCTGACCTGCGGATATTCGAGATCCTGGGGAAGGTCGTCTAGGTTGACATGCACTGCAACGTTGCACCAGCCCTTGCAGGCTCTTTCCTGTCTGCCATCGGCGAACTCGACCTTAGGGCGGTGCACGTGTCCGGTCTCGGACACGGCTCACCTCGGCCGTCGAGCCCTGAAGGATGCCCCTGCCCAGCCGAAGGAGTAAGGGCCGCTGACACGCAGGGAGATTTAGGGGAGGATCGGGCAATGTGACGCAGGTACAGGCAACAGTCCTGAAGAAGTTGGACAGCGCGAGCAACCCGTTCACCTCCTACCAGGAGATGGTCACCGCTCTGGCGGCTGCCGTCGGCGAGGAGGGGCGCACCGAGGCCGAGCTGGACCACCTGCATGCGCTGTGCGCGGCGATGCTCTTCTTCCACCAGCCTGACGGTGCACTGAAGGGCTCCTACCGGGGCCCGGGGCCTGAGCCTTGGCCGACCGCGGCGAACCAGCTTCCTCCCGAAGTCCGTGCTGTCTGGGTCGTGTACGCGGACGCGGCTGGCCATCCGATGGTGCGCGCCCGCCTGCACCACCTGCTGTGGGAGGCCCGACACGGAAGCCGTCCGTTCGACCACGTGTCAGCGGCCATCGCTGGCTACCGCGAGGCCGTCCCCGTGCTCCTGGCCGACACAGGGGACCGCGCCGTCAGTGCTCGGTGCAAGGCGGTCGATGCCCTGCTGGCCGCGCACGATCTGGCCGTCAGGCTGCGGCAGCCGCAGCTGGCGGATATCGCCACCGAGATGGTCGGGCTCGCCGCCACTGCCCTCGACTGGCCGGAGCCCTCCCCAGGCATCGTCCACGCTGCGATCGAGCCCCTCTTGGCGGACAAGAACCTTCACCAGCTGATCCGCCCCGTGCTGGAGCGTGCCGTCGACCGCTTCCGCGCGGACTCCCATAGCCGCATCGGATCCCTGCAGATGATGCGCCGCATCGAGGCCGACCCTACCGACCAGCAGCAGATCGACCAGCGGATCCTCGCCGCCTACACCGACCACGCCGAGCAGCTCGACGGGCTCCCCAAGCTGATGCGGCTCGAAGAGGCCGCCGCATTCGCACGCGACCACGGACTGACCGATGCCTTGGACGAGATCCGTCGTACCCAGCAGAAGCTCCGTCCCGAGGACCTGTGCCTGACCCGAATGATCACACCGCTCCAATTCCCAACGGCGCTGGTCGACGCCGCCCGAGCGGCCGTCGACTCCGCTGCCGACCTTTCTGAAGCTCTGCGGACCATCGCCACCGCAGTCCCCGTCTTGGCCGACCCGATCGACGCCGAGCAGCACGGGCTGCTTCGCCTGCCGACGGCACACCTGAACTTGAACGGCCCGGTGGTCACCGCGTTCTCGGAGGAGGGCGCCGCCGCAGGAACCAGCCGGATCGATGCCCTCGTATTCTCCCTGGGCATCCACGGTGTCCTCATCGAGGCCCAGCTCGACCAGCTCCACGAGCGGTTCGCCCCTACCGAGGACCAGCTTCTCGGCCAGCTCACCAACCCGCCGCACGCTCCCGCCAGCCGTATGCGAGGACTGGCCCGAGCCCTGCGCGCCTTCTGGGAGCATGAGGACGACGTCGCGATCACCCTGGCCCTGCCTCGCGTCGAGGGCCTGCTACGTCGCCGGATTCAGGCCGCCGACGTCTCCTTCATCCAGCACCACCAGGGCGACCGGCCAGGCCAGGTGAGCCAACTCGGTTCCCTCATCACGGACATGGACAAGGCCGGATACCCCGAGCCCTGGCCGACATTCTTCCGGACGCTCGTTGGCGGCCCCACCGACGGCTTGAACCTGCGCAATAACGTTCTCCACGACCTGGTGGACACCCCACCCCGCCACCAAGTTGCCCTGGTGATCAAGGCCGCGCTCTCTTTGCTCTTCGTGCCGCTGGAGGACCCTGCTGACTCTGGCTCCCCGGCCGCAGACAGCTGAACGCTCCCGAAGCACAAGCAGCCGTAACCCGATTGGCGATGCCCAACCGGCGGCGGCGTTGCCGGCAGCACCCACCGGCCACGGGGGCGAGAACGCAGTCGGCCCCGGGAACCTGTCTGGTTCCCTGGGCCGGTGGTGGTGAGGTCAGTTGTCGTCGGTGCGGCGGTGCTGGCCGGTGCCGGTTTCGCTCTCGTCGTTCTTGCGGCGGCGTGCGGCGTAGACGGCGCCGCCTCCGGCGGCGAGGAGGAGGCCGCCGATTGCCAGTAGCCATCCATTGGTGCTGTCGGCGCCGGTGTGTGCGAGGGAGCCTTCGGGCTTGGCGTCGGGTGCGGTGGGGGTCGAGGTGGCGGTTCCTATCTCCGTGCTGCTGGGGGGAGATACGGCGTCGGACGGTTCCCCGGTGCCGGTCGAGGACGAGCTGGTCGGCATGGGCTGGGCGGTGGGGTCGCCGGTGGGCTTGGCCGTCGGCTTCCCGGTCGGTTCTTCGGTGGGCTTGGTCGTGGCCGCGTTCGTGAAGGCCACGGTGGTCTCGGCACCGGGCTTGGCCGTGATCTCGACCGGGGTGGTCTCCAGCCGGTAGCCGTCCGGGGCCTTGGTCTCGGTGGCGGTGTAGGCGCTGCCGGTCTTCCTGCCGACGGGGAGCGGGGCCTTGGCGGTGCCGTCCGGGCCGGTGGTGAGGGTGAAGGCGCCCTTGTCGTCCTTGGCGTCCTTCGGGGCGATGTTGACGATGGCTCCGGCCAGGCCCTTGCCTGTGGCCTTGTCGGTGACCTTGAGGGTGAGGCCGGCGGACTTGTACGGGTCGGTGATCGCCAGGACCTTGGGCTCGCCGGGGGCAACGACGACGTTCTGGTCGGGGACTGTGCCCAGCAGCGGGCTGCCGGAGGCGGTCTCTTTGAGGCGTACGACGCCGGAGGCGAGGTCAGAGAAGGCGAGTTTGCCGTCGGAGCCGATCTTGCCCTCGGCGAGCGTCTTGCCCGCGGAGTCGAGCAGCTGGAATGCGGCTCCGGGGGCGGGCTGGCCTTCGGGGTCCGTCTTGACGATGCGTAGTCCGGCCTTGTCCGCCGGCGCCGGGTCGCCCTGGACCTTGGGGGCTTCGGCGGACGGGGAGGGTGCTGCGGTGGCGGTGGTGGCCGGGCTGGCCAGGACTGTGGCGGTCAGGGCGAGCGCGGTGAACAGGAGGGGGCGGTGCTTCATCAGGGTGCTCCGGGCGGGATCGTGCGGTGCGGGACGGTGTGGCGCGGGCTCCGAGGGCGGGCCCGGCAGCGCGAGGGGTCAGCTGGGGGCGTCGCCCGTACGGCGGCGGCGGTTGATCAGGTAGAGGCCGCCTCCTGCGGCGAGCAGGGCGGTGGCGCCGCCGGCCAGCCAGGTGGTGGCGTCGGCCCCGGTGTGGGCGAGGGATCCGGGCGGTGTCGTCGGCGAGGTGGTGGCCGGGGGTGTCGCCGGCGGGGTGCTCGGGCTCGGCGGTGTGGTCTCGGTGGGCTTGTCGGCGAGGGTGACGGTGACGTCGGCGCCGGGCCGGGCGGTGAACGCGACCGGTGTGGCATCGAGTTGGTAGCCGTCGGGCGCCTTGGTCTCGCCGGCCCAGTAGCGGGTGCCCGCCTTGAGCGTGACATCGAGGGGGACGGTCGCGGTGCCGTCGGTCCCGGTGGTGAGGCTGGTGATCACCTTGCCGGGGGTGTGCTTGCCGGTCTTGTCCGTCTCGTCGGCGCGGATGGCGATGACGGCGCCCGACAGGGTCTTGCCGGTCTTCTTGTCGGTCTTCTTCACCGACAGGCGGGCCTTCTTGAACGGGTCGACGAGGTCGAGGGGGTTGGCCTGGGCGGTGCGTCCGGCGGTGATCGTGATGGTCTGCTCGGGGACCAGGTCGTGGACGGGGCTGCCGGAGGAGGTCTCGCGCAGCCGGTAGGTGCCGGCGGGGAGCTTGTCGAAGACGAGGCTGCCCTGTTCATCCGTCTTGCCTGCGGCGACCTGTTTGCCGTCGGAGTCCAGGAGCTGGAACGCGGCGCCGACGAGGCGGGTGCCTTCGGGGTCCTTCTTGCGGATCGTCACGCCGCCGGTGGCCTCGCCGACGGTGATGGCGGCGAAGTCCTTGACGCTGGTGGTGCCCCCGGCAAGCAGCATCCGCTGGGCGACCGGGTTCTTGGGCGTAAGGACCTGCAGCCCGATGGCCGGCAGCCCCTCGGCCGTCGCGGTGACGCTGGCGGTCCCGGGCTTCTCGGCGGTGAACTCCCAGGAGCCCGTGCCGTTGTCGTTCGTGGTGACCTTGCCGGAGGCGGTGCCTGAGCCCGACTCGGCGAGCGTGACGGCCACCTTGGGGACCGGCGTGCCGGCGGTGGTGGTGACCTTGACCGCGACGGTGACCTTCGTCCCGGCAGTGGTGGTCTTCACGGACGGCGTGATCTGGAGGGTGTAGGGGCCCGCGAGCTTCTTGGCCTCGGCGACGTAGCCCTGGGCGAGGGTGCGGGCGGTCGGGGAGACGACCGGATACGCCAGGCGCTGCTTTCCGCGGTCGCCGTCGAGGGCGTAGGTGCCGCCGGCCAGGTACTCGTACACCACGGCGTCGACCGCGGCGGCCTGGGCGTTGTCGCGGGTCTGCCCGTACTTGCCGATCACGTAGGCCGCCTGTGCCAGGTTCTCCTTGGTGACGGCCTTCCCGGTCACTGAGGACGTCCAGGACGGGACCAGCTGCGGGTCGCCGTAGCCTCCGGCGTCGGCCGGGCCCTTGCGTTCGGGGTCGGCACAGTAGGTCTCGGTGTCGCTGTGGACGGCCGGGCCGGGCGGGCCGTAGGCGCCGATGTGGCTGGAGGCCGCGTGGCCTTCGGAGTCCGGGATGGTGTAGCCGGGGCCCAGGACCGCGGAGGCGTCCGGGGCGGCCATGGCCTGCGCGGGCAGCAGGGTGCCGGCGGCCAGGGCGGCGACGGCAACGGCAACGGCCAGGTGAGCGGGTCGGGTGAGGCGAAGGCTCATATGTGGGAAGAGGTCCTGTCGGTGAAGAAGGGAATGAGGGTGCGGACGCTGGTGCGCCGGCGAATGCCTGGGGGCCGGCGGCCGGGTCGGGGGATCCGCTTACCGTGCCCGGGCCGGGGAGGTCCGGGCCTGCGGCACCGGAGCCGTGAGGGGAGGCGGGCCGGTGCGTACCGGCGGGGCGCCGGGGATCCACAGGCGTACGTACTGGTCGATCGCGGCGCGCAGCCGGGTGACGTTGATACCGATCCAGGGCGCGTGCTCGCTGTGGTTCCAGTCGGTGACGGTGCCATACCCGTCCTGGCCGGGCTTCTTGCCACGGCGGCGGTCGCGGACCTCGAATTCGCCGTAGTCGGCGAAGCGCAGCACCGCGGTGTCGATCCGCCCCTGTTCCATGTGCACGACCTGCAGGCGCAGCCCGTCGTAGCGCCCGGCGGAGATCGTGGGAGCGAAGTCGATACGCAGGCGCAGTGGGAGGTCCGGTACGGGTGCGGCGTAGTAGGAATCGCCCACGACGGCTGCCTCCGCGTACGGCAGCGTGAGGTGGTCGGCGAACAACTGCTCGGTAAACAAGGCCACAGGGCTTCCTCGTTGGTCGGTCAGCGCCGTGCGGCGGGGCGCGCGGGCAGGGCGGCGGAGGGGGTGGTGGCGGTGCTCCAGCGCGGAATGCTGCCGACCGGGACGGGCGGGCGGACTCCAAGGCGGGGCCGGAGGTCGCGGGGAGTCGGTACCGGCGGGCGGGGCGGCACGACGGGCTTGAGCTGGGCGCGGGCGGCGAGCTCGGGGTGGAGGCTCTCGCGCCAGCGGGCTGCGGGAGTCGGATCGGTGAAGGCTGCCGCTGTGGCGGCGATGAGGTGGGAGGGCGTACGGCGACTGAAGGTGATCTCCGCGCGGGTGCCCCAGCCGGGAGGGCCGGCCCACAGCTGCGTCCCGTCCTCCAGGTCGCGGCGCGAGCGGTTGATGTAGACCCCCGCGTTGCGGTCCGGGGCAGCCAGCTCCACGGTGCCGACCTCGGCGCCCGTGCGCTCCCAGCCGGCCGCGACCAGCGGTGCCACGCTGTCGACCCAGTACGGCGACGGGGCCGCGAGGAAGCGGTCCTGGCCGTCGGCCCAGTCCTGGGCGAGCGTGGCGGTCAGGGCCGCGACGAGCTCGGGCGGGGTGTTCTGGTTGACGATTGTTGTCCACTGGGGTCCGGAGATGGCGTCCGGTGCGGCGCTTATGGTCCACAGGTCGTAGTCGTCTCCGGCCCAGCCGATCCGGATGCGGTGGTCCGGGCTGGTCACGACGAGCTGGTGCGGGCCTTCGTCGAGGTGGTGGTGGGGCCAGTGCGCGACAGGCGCGAAGCCGGCATCGCCGTAGCCGGGTGATCCGGCGAGGTATTGGGGCGTGACGTGAACATCCCCGTCCACGGGAGTATCGGTGGTTCGGGGGGCGGGTGCGGGCAAGGGCGTCTCCTGGCTGAAGGGGTGGCGGTCAGCGGTCAGCGGTGGCGGCGAGGACCGGGCGAGAAGCGATCGCGGAGGGCAAGACGACGTCCGGCCTGCGGTTCGCGGCCAGGTCGGCGAGGATCTCGCGCTTGGCCTGGGCGCGCAGGGCCGTGGTGAAGACGTCCTCCTCGAGCCTGCCGTCCGCGGTGGCGTACCGGCGGAGCCGGGCCAGGATGCGGGCGGCGTCGGCCGGGTGCTCGGCGACGAGGCGGTCGAGGGCCGTGTCCAGGGCCTGGGATCGCAGGTCGTGGTCGGGATCGGCGCGGCGCCGGTCGGTGACTGTCCCCGCGTACTGGCGGATCAGGCGGGTGTGTTCGGCCCGGCGCTGCCAGATGGCGACCAAGAACCTGCGCGCGTTGAGCATCTTGAAGGCGTCCAGTTCGGGCAGGCGGGAGAAGTCGCTGGGCAGGGCACCCAGGGCGGAGGCGCTGGAGGCGCGGGCCACCGGCACGGTCAGGGTGGCGAGTTCGTCCAGTGCCGTGTTCCAGCGCCGCTGCAGCAGCGGGTGGCGCAGCGCGGGGTCGCGGTCGTTCTGGTCGCGGGCGTCGTCGGCGATGGCGCTGCGGAAGGCCACAGCTCCCCTGACCAGGAGCTGCTCGACGCCCGGCGTGCCGGGGGTGGTGAGGTGGCCGTCGGCCCAGCCCTCCTCGATCGTGTCGAAGATGTCCTTGGCGAGCGGGCGTGCCGGCAGGCCCGCAGCGGCCTGGGCCCGGGCGAGGAGCTGGGTGAAGCGGGCGGGGTAGGCGTGGGCGAGCCAGCCGCGGGCGGTGGTGGCGGTATCGGTGGCCCCCGTGCCCGTGGCAGCGTCGCGCGTACGGTTCTCGGCTCGGCGCAGCGCGGCGGTTTCCCGGTGGACCTGGTGGAGGGCCGTGCGTACCTGCCGCAGCTGGCGGGAGGTACGGGGGACGCGCGGGTCTCGGCGGTAGGTCATCCGCTCGAGGGCGACCTGCAGGTCGCCCTCGGCGAAGGTGAGCGCATCACGCAGGTCGTGGAGGCGGCCGGGGGCGTGGAGGAGGTCGTGCTGGGCGGGGCGCAGGTAGCCGGCGGCGTCGGATATCGCGGCAGTAACCAGGTGATCGAAGCGGTGCAGGTAGTCGGAGAAGGCCGTGTCGTTGAGGTCGGCGACTTCGCGCAGGCGGAGGCGTCGGTGCTGCGGCTGCGTGGCGTCGGAGGTCGCGGGCATGCTGGTCCTTTTCGAGGGGTTGGTGGCTGGGGCGGTCAGGCAGGGAGCGGGCGGCGGGTGGCCGGATGGGTGCGGAGTTTCGCGAAGGCCACGGCGAGTCCTGCGGCCTGCAGGAAGGCGCAGGCGGTGATGGCGTGGCCGAGGAGGTCGGGCGGGGTGAGCGCGACCAAGGCTCCGGCGAGGGGGAACGGCGCGAGCAGCAGCAGGATGATCAAGCTGAGGGTGCTGCCGAACACTTCGGCGGGGACGAGGTGGGCGCGCAGGGTGCGCAGCACCACGGTCATGCCCGCCTCGCCTGCCATGAGCAGCGCCACCAGGACCAGGAAGGTGGTGTAGGTGTCGGCGGCTGCCAGTGCCAGGCAGGCCAGGGAGGCGAGGGCTGCTGCGGTGGCGCCGACCGGCCACAGACCGGCCCGGTCGATCGCGAACCGGGCGAGGGCGACCATGGCCAGGGAGGCGACGGCGGCGGCCGACCAGACGAGGCCGACCTGGCTGCTGGTGCCGCCGAGCTGCTGGATGACCAGCACGGGACCGGCGGCCTGCACGAGGCCGATCGCGGTGTTGGACAGCACCAGTCCGACGCACAGCCAGCCCAGCGCGGGCAGCGAGCGCAGGGTCCGCCAGCCGATCTGGAGTCCGTGGGCGACGGGGACCGGGGCGTCCTGGGGCCAGGCGGGGCGCTGGCGGGGGGCGAGGGCCGCGCCGAGCAGGGAGCAGGCGGCGATGGTCAGGAGCATGCCGGTGGCACCGGTGTACTGCAGCAGGACTCCGGCCAGCGCAGGGCCGGCCAGCGTGGCGCCCTGGTCGATGCCCAGCAGGACGGCCTGAACGCGGTGGGCGTGGCCTCCGGCGTCCCGGCTGGCGGCGCCGCCGGCGGTCTCGGCCGCGATGTAGGAGAACTCCGTGAGCACGCCGGTCAGCGCGGCGAGCAGCATGACCGTGGCGATGGCGGCGGTGCCGCCGACGGTGGGGAGCACGAGGGCGGCGGCCAGAACGACGAGCGCGCGCAAGACCGAGGCGATGCGCAGGACCCGGGTGCTGCCCAAGCGGTCCACAGCGGCGCCGGCGAGGGCGAACGCGCCGAGGCGGGGCACCCATTCGAGCATGAAGGCGATGCCGGTCAGGGTGGCCGAGTCGGTGACGGCCAGGACCAGCAGCGGGATGCCGTACGTGCTCATGGCGAAGGCACCGGCATCGGCGGTGCGCGGGACGTAGACACCGCGGACGGGCCCGAATGCGGGGACGCGGACGTGTCGGCCGGTGGGTGGCCGCAAGGCGGCGTGCTTGGGAGGCATCGTGTTTCCGGGGAGGGTGGGACGGATACGTTCGGGGGCGGATCGTCGGGGTGGTGTCCGTCGTTCCGGGCGGCAACGGCCGTTAGTGGCCGGGTCCGTGAGCAGGCGCCGGGTATGGGTCGTGCGGGAGTGGGGTGTGCTGCCGGGAGCGGCGCGGGCGCCGGTGGCGGCCCAGGCGGCGGCCGCGGCCGAGCTTGGGCCGGGCGACGATCAGCACGGTCAGCGCGGTGGCGGCGCCCGCCGCGGGAAGGGCGGCGAGGATCTGCGGGCTGTGCGAGAGGGCTCCGGCGAGCGCGGTGCCGGCGGCCTGTCCCGTACCAACGGAGAGGATCAGCCAGGCATACGCCTCGGTGGTACGGGAGGCGGGAGCCAGGGCGTCCACCACGTGGAATCCATTGGTGATGATCAAGGTGAGGAACAGGCCCGGTATCCCGGCGAGGGCAACGGCCGCTCGGGGGTCGGGGTCGGCCAGCAGGGGCAGCCAGCCGAGAAGGAACAGGGTGCTGGTGGTGATCAGTTGGGTGGTCGTGGTGCCGGGCCACGTCCTGCGGGCATAGACGAGACCGCCCAGGAAGCTGCCGGTGGAAAACGCGGCCGGCAGCACCCCGGAGAGCGTGGCCATCTGGTGCGTGGCGGCCATGTCCGCAGCCCAGACGTTCATCGCGCCGAGCGCGAAGCCGGTCCCCGCCAGTGCGGTGAACAGCAGGACCAGGCCCGCACTCATCAGCCGTCCGGTGCCCGAAGGCCCGTCTGCGGCCGGGCGCCAATATCGAGAGGGGCCCGCGCTCAGGACGATGGCCGACCCGGCGAGCCCCAGGGCCGCGGTGGCCCACAAGGCAATGTCGGGGTTGTGCGCGGTCGCCAGCCACGAGGCGAGCAAGGGACCCACGATGTAGAGGAGCCCTTGGGAGCCGGTATCCAGGGCCTGCACGACGCGGCGGCGCCCGGCATCGGGCAGGACCGCCGGCCACAACGCACGGAGGCCGGCCTCCAGCGGTGGGGTGATCAGCCCCGCGAACCCCACGACCGCGGTCACGGCCGCCGGCTGTCCGGCCGCCCCGATCCACGGGAGCGCCACCAGGCAGGAGGAGTTGAGCAGGACGGCCGGAACGGAGACACGGGTCTGCCCGTACTTGTCCATCAGGCGGCCCTTGACCGGCTGCGAGAGCCCCGAGGCCAGCCCGTAGATCGCGGCGAGGAGCCCGGCGAAGGCCAGCGACCCACCGCCCGCACTGATCCAGAAGACCAACGAGACGGGGACCATGCCGTTGGGTAGGCGCCCGATCAGGGTGCCGCCCAGCAGGCGGGCCACGTACCGGCTGCCCAGTACGGCCCCGTACGTGGCCGATGGAGCGGTTGCGGTCGAGCGAGCGGTCAACGGGCGGGGCTTTCCATCAGGGCTCAGCGCCAGGGCGCCGGGAGCGAAGGGGATACCGGCGGCGGGCGGCCGGAAGGTGGCAGAGAGCGGCGGGGGTTCATCGGCTCGGGCCGGTGGTGGCTGCGGAGAACAGCTCGCCGGGCCGCCAGGCGGTGACCGGGGCGGGGGCCGGAGGCTGGCTCATGGCAACGGCCTGGCTGGCCTTTCGGGCCTGGTGGGCTGCCCATTGCCCGGAGCGGGCGGCGGCCGGGATGCGAGGCGTGCCCCACACGAGGTGGCTCTCGGCGTCCGGCAGCGGGCGGGCGGTGGCCCACGCAGACAGGGCCCGGTAGATCGGGGCGAGGGCCTGGCCCGGGGCGGTCAGCTGCAGGGAGGCGACGTCATCACGGGAGACGGAGACGATGCCGTCGTCGATGAGCCGGCGGATCGGCGAGTAGATCGCGCTGGGGCTGTGGTCGGCCATCGCCTCGGCGGAGAGCGCGGCCATGGTCGTGGTCCCGCGGGCCTTGAGGGTCCACAGCAGCACGGTGGCGTGCCGGTGGCCGATCACGGCGAGGGTGTCCTCGGCGTTCTGTGCGGCCGGGATCCGCTCCGGTTCGCTCTTCCCGGTCACGCGGTTGAGGACGAGGTTCTTCTCCAGGTGCGCGTCGCCCCAGCCGGCCAGGGCGGTCAGGGACGGCATCAGGTCCCGGCCGCGGGCGGTCAGGCCGTAGGTGACGTGCAGGCGGGTCTGGGCGGTGCGTTCGACGAGTCCGGCCTCGGACAGCGCCCGCAGACGGGGGTGGAGCTGGCCGTCACCGAGCCACGGCAGGTGCTCCTTGAGCTTGGTGTAGCGCAGCGGGCCGGGCTGGGAGGCCAGTGTCATCAGCACCCACACGCTCCAGCGCGGCGCGATCATCTCCAGCGCCTCGGCAACGCGGGGCAGGTCGGTCGAAGGCAGGCGGGCAGCAGCCAAGGCGGGAACTCCAGACGGGCGGGATGGTGGAGAAGAAGGAAGGGGGGTCAGCGCGAGCGGGCGGGCTCGGTGGTCGCGGCGCGAGGCAGGGCCGGGGAGACGGCCAGGGCCTGGGGCGCAGCGGATGCCGCGGGTGCGATGTCGGGGACGCGGGCCAGGCTGTTCAGCACGTCGCCGAGGACCTGGGCGTGGGAGTCGCGGACGGTGACGGCGTGGGCCAGGCGGCGGGTGGCGTCGGCGATGTGGCCGACGTCCACGGATTCGATCGCGCGGTCGGGGTGAGTCAGCCGGTGGAGCTGCTCGGCGTGGAAGGTGACGGCGCGGTCGGCGTACTGCAGGGCGTCGAAGCTGTTGAGCAGGGCGTACCGCATGCTGCCCGGCACGGGGTCCGCGGCGAGTTCGGCAACCGGGCGGCCGTAGAGGGCTTCGATCCGCTCGCCCGCAGCCTGGGAGGCAGCGTACGGACCGGGCACTCAGCCTCTCCGAACTGCCACTCCGCCTCCGGCCCTTGCGGGGGCCGGCGGGAGATTGCTGCTCGTGACCGTCGGCCGCACGGCAGCCGGGGCGGCGAGCGGGCGGACCGCTGGTGGTGGCATCGCGGCGAGCAGCTTGTCCAGGGCGGTCCGGTAGCCGCTGCGTGCTGCCAGCGCCGCCTCCAGCCACTCAGAGTCGAACCGCAGCGCATCGGAACTCAGGGAGTCCAGCTCTGCGTCGGGGGCCATCGCCGCGTGAACGCGGTCACGGACCCGTACGACCTGCGCCTCTGCCAGAGCGAGGAAGACCCGCAGCTCCAGGGCCCGTACCAAGGCGGGCGATGCTCCGGGACGGACCGCCCGCTCGTGGAGATCGTCCAGCGGCCCGCCGAACACGCCCTCCAGGCGGGCGTCCTGGGTACTGGGCCTGCGTCCGTCGCTCATCGGACACCGCCCCGGACCCGCGCGGGCTGTGCCGGAACGGGGGTGGGCAGCGTGGTCGTCACCCGAGGCCCGAAGCGCTGCTGGATGCGGGCCATCTCGGCAGGGGCCTGCAGGAGGAACCGGAGCGTCATGGCCCGGCCGTCACGGGCGGCAACAGCGTGGTTCACCCGGTGGGCCAGCTCCATCACCGGATCGTCCAGCTGATCCCCCACCGCTGTCTCCAGCGCCGAGACCAGGGCGTCCTCGGCCGTCTCCACCGCCTGCTGGGCCTGGGAAAGCAGCCCGTACCAGTGGACCGCCTGGGTGGCACCGGGATGAGCCTGGGGGGCAGCGTGGACGGCCTGGGCTAGCTCGCTCAGGCCGAGGCCGAACTGGGCCTCGATCCGGGCGGCAAACAGGCCGAGCACGTCGCCGTCGAAGACGTCGGGGATGTCGGACACGAAAAGGGGCTCCTGGAAGAAGGGAACGTACGGGCGGGTCAGTTCGGGCGAAGGCCGTCGTCGCGACGGAGGTCACCGTCGTCGACCCAGCCGGTGATGCCCGAGGCGGTGGTGACGTGCAGCCAGGCGCCGTCGGTAACCGAAGCCGTGAACGGCTCACCGCGCCGCAGCACACCCACGGCCGTGGAGTCACCGTCGGCACGGGCATGGACGGCAACGGCGAGCACCGGCTCGGCCCGTCGATCCGCACGGGGCGCGACGGGGCGGAGTACCGCGGTGGCGGCGGAACGAGATGGGGCGCCGTTCAGGGCGGTGGCGGTGATGGACGCGGGTGTGTAGCACACAGCGGATGGCTCCAGACCAGGCAGAACAACAGGAAGTGACCGCCCTCAGTGGGTCGGTGGTGTTGCAAAGGGTCCGGAGAATCCCCGGTTTCCGAAACCGGGGATCGGCGGCTATGTTGCGCGCCGCCGGACCGCCGGAACGGGCCTGGCCGAGGGCCGGGTTCAGCGTCCTTGAGGCCGTCGGGAGACCGGTGGCACGGGTGTCGCCGGGGCGGTTGGGGCCGGGCTGCGGCGTACGGTCGGAGCCGGCGGCGGCAGCGCCGGGGCCTCCTCGTCCGACCACGCCTCCCACCACTCCACGACCGCCGGGTACGTCTCGAAGCCGCCTTCCCTCAGGGTGTGAGTGTTGGAGTCCCAGTCGAACCGCTCCAGCAGGATCCGGAACTCCGGCACCGCCTGGGGGTCAAGGGAGCGCAGCATCACCACCGTCTCCACGGGGTCGCGCATGTCGGCGGTGTAGCTGGCCAGCAGGGCGAAGTGGTCACCGTCGCCGCGGACGCGTGCCTCCAGGGCCCGGGTGAAATCGTCTGCGGGGTCGTGCACACCCTCCGGCGGGTTGAGCGCGTCGAAGGGACAGCCACGGGCTATCAGGTACGACTGAGCCATCGCGTACAGCGGGAGCTCCTTGGAGTCGACCTCGAAGGTGCGGGCGCTCAGGTCACGGGAGACGTGAACGGCGCGGAGCTGCGGGCTCCCCGGAATACCCCAGGTGGCTCCCTCGTCCAGGAGCACGAAGTAGCTGTCGGTGTCCGTGCGGTACTCGCCGAGCACCTTCAAGGAAGAGATGCCGAGATCGTGGCGGTGCTGCTCGTGCCCGTCGTCAGCGGGCCCGAAGCCGTCGAGTTCGTAGTCGGGTTCGTGAAGAGGCACGCGGGGCGAGCTGCTTTCTGCAAGGGCGGGAGGAGACGATCGCGGGCGCCTTGCGGTCAGTGGTGTCGGGCTGGGGCCGGCCAGGATCCGGCCGGGCGGGCGGGCACGGGGGCCGCCATGGCCGGTGAGCGGCGGGTGCCGAGCAGCGCGGTCCGGCCGGTGTCGGTCAAGGTGACCGGCTGGCCGACGGTCAGGGCCCGGGACGTGTCCCGGGTGACCAGCCCGTGGGCCTCCAGGCGCTGGAACGCCGGAAGTTCGACGAGACGGCCCTGGACAGTGCGGACCGAGACCCGGTGGGTGAGGAGGTGCTCGCGCATCGTGCCGCCGCCGGCGAGCGAGAGGAGCGCGGCGAAGTCGCGGGGCGTCAGCTCGTCGTCAGCGGGGGCGGGGGCCGGGGCGGCGGCCTTGACCGCCTCCAAGGCGGCGGCGACGCCCTCATGCAGCCGGTCGCGGGAGGCCGTGGCCTGGGCCAGGTCGTGCACAGTCCGGCGCAGGCGGTCCAGGAGCGGAGTGTTCACGGGGTAGCTGCCGGAGGACAGGCGCGTCAGCACGTTGCGGTGGTAGGCGACCGCGCTCTCCGCTGCCATCAGCTCCTGGTGTACGGCAGCGAGGGCGGCTCGCTCGGGCGGGAGCAGCCCGCGGAAGTGGTCGTGGTGCAGGACGGCCAGGTCGCCGACGACTTCCTCAATGGCGGTGTCCAGGGCGGTTGCCGGGGATTCGCGGGCGGTCACGACGGTCGGCAGTCGCAGTCGGCCGGGATGGCGGCCAGAAGGGCCGAGCGGCGGTAGGACTTGCGGCGCCGGCCGTCGCCGTGGGTGATGTCGCGGCTGGCTACTTCGTACGGGCGCAGCAGGGTGGCCAGGCGGGTCTGGGTGAGGTCGGCGTACGGCCAGCGGCCCTCGGCGATGCCGGGCAGGGTGCGCAGTTCCGCGACGAGGTCGGCGGAGGACAGTGCGTCTGGTCTGCCGTAGCGGGCGAAGGCGTCCAGGCAGGCGGCCAGGATGCACGGGGCGGCGAAGGCGGAGACCGCGTTCTCGGCGGGGCGGCCAAGGACGGTCGCCGGCTGCTCGGAGTCGGTGCACGGCGGGCAGCAGCTGTCGGCACTCAGGAGGTGCGAGACCTGCCGGCCCGCCTTGGCGTGCTCGACGAGCAGATTGCTCAGGTCGTCGAGTTCCTCGTCCTGGGCGGCTTCGGTGGTGGGCTGCGGTCGGCTCGCCCAGGCGCTCAGTTCCGCCTCCACTTCCAGCTGACGTTCGCGAGCGTCCAGCAGGGCCTGGTGGCGCGGGTGCGGAGCAGGGCGGGGCTCGAGGAGGGTCGCCATCAGAGCCTGGAGCAGGGAGGAGGACTGGGCGGTGAGGTTGGTCATCGCGAAGGACCCTTCGGGGAAGTCGTGGTGATGCGGGCGGGAGTGGGAAGTCCGGGCACCGGAAACGCCGGGGCCGGAGGCGCAGGCGTGAGTGCCGGACGCGGGCGGACTTGCGGTGAGAGAGAGCGAGCCGCGTACGCGCGGGGCCCGGCCGCAGGGCGGGGCCGACCAACGCGGGCCCGGACGGTGTCGTAGATGTCGTGCTTGGCACGGGGGCGTACAGCGACGACGTGGATGTCCGTGGGGTGGCTAGACCCGGGCAGGGCCGGGCGGTGGGCGTAAACGATGCGCCACTCGACGCGGGAGCCGAGGTAGAGCTTGCGGTACCCGGACAGCTCCCCGGTCAGCTTGCCGCCCCTCACCTGGGCGCGGACCACGTCTTGGATGAGGGCGAGCCCCAGGTCCCGCATGTCGCCCGGGGCGGCCAACAGGTCGTTCAGCGCGTCGGGGTGGATGGACAGCCCGAACGCCGCCGGAGGCTGCGGTGGGTGTGTCACGTGGCGGCCCCGACCGGCGAGGATCCGGCATCGTCCTGCTGGGCTTCGGCATCGCGGCCTACGGACTTCGCGGACGGGCCCGGGCCGCGCAGCAGGCGGTGCTCCGGACGCTCCGGGTCGGTCTGGCAGGCACTGAGGGGGCCACCGGGGGCCCGGACGTAGGCCAGGCAGTGGGTGAGATAGTCCCGGTGCCACACGGCCATGCCGCTGAGGCCAGCCTCGGGGTCCTTGTGCTGCTGGTAGGCCAGCCACAGCGCGTGCAGCCACGCAACGACGTCGAGGTGTTCCTGCCACTGGTCGCACCACGGTGCGGCGGTGGTGACCTCGGCGCCGTAGACGTCCATGAGGTGGTCGTCCACCCAGTCGGTGAGCGCGGCCAGTTCGTCCTCGAACTCCTCGCCCTCCAGCTCCAGGATCGGCTTGGGGTCCGGCGGCGGGGCCGGGGCGGCGTACGAGGGCATGCCGGGGAATCCCGCGAAGGGCATGCTCGCGGCCATCGGGTCGGCCGGCGGGGCGGAGGCCAGCGTGTCGATCAGGCGGGCCTGCTCGGCCGACTGGTCCAGGAGCTTGCGTACGGACGCCTCGATCGATTCGAGGTCGCCTTCCGGCAGACGGATCGGCTCTATTTCCCCGCCATGACGGGGCTCAGCAGATTCGGACACGAAAAGGGTTCTCCTTGCAGCCGGGGCCGTGGAATCAGTGGCTCCGATGGTCCGGAGAATCCCCGGTTTCGGAAACCGGGGATCTGCCGCTATATTCCGCCCCGCCGCAATCTGGCCGCTGATGCGGTCCGGTCAGGAGGTCAGGTCGAAATCGTCCTGGGAATGCACCTGCTGGAGGGTCTCGGTGAGCCGGTCGGAGGCGACGGCCGCGTACTGGCTGGTCTTCTCGATGCCGATGAAGCTCCGGCCCTCCAGGAGGGCTGCGACCCCGGTGCTGCCCGATCCGGCGCAGAAGTCGAGCACGGTGCCGCCAGGCGGGGCGATCTTCACCAGCTGCCGCATCACCTCGACGGGCTTCTGCGTGATGTGCCGGCGTGCCTTGCCCGAGGGCTGCGAGGCGCTGAACATCCCCGGCAGGTAGACCGGGTTCGCGGAGGCGTCGATCTTGCCCTTCGCGCCCCAGACGATGTACTCCGTGTCCTGGCGGAACTTGCCCTTCTGCGGCCTGGCCTGCGGCTTGTGCCAGGCCAGGAGGCCCAACCACAGCCATCCGGCCGCCTGGAAGGCATCCGTCGTGGCCGGCAGCTGGCGCCAGTCGGTGAACAGCAGCCCCGTGCCGCCAGGCTTCGTCACCCGGTGGGCCTCCGTCATGATCTGCGTCAGCCAGAGCGTGTACGAGCGCTGGTCCATGTTCTCGCCGGTGAAGTCCGGCAGGGCGTGCTGGGCGTCCGCGGAGACGTACTTCTGGCGGGCGGAGCGGCTCGTGCGCTCCTTCGCCGTCCGGCCGCCGGAGTTGTACGGCGGGTCGGTGATGACCGAGTCGGCGCAGCCGTCGGGCAGTGTCGCGAGCACGGTCAGTGCGTCGCCCTGGTGGAGGGAAAACGACAAAAGGGGACCCCAATTCGATGAGGGATGCGGGTGGAAGGCTCCGGACCGCGCAGGGGCTCACGGCAGTACAAGCCGGTGGTGCGCGGGGAGGCCCAAACTGTAGGTCACAATCCCCGGTTGGGAAGCATCACGGGCCAGGAAGCCTGGAATCTCGCGGATTTCGGCGGCGATTTCGGTGACCGGGGATTCGGGCTTACTGTCGTGTCACTGCCCGGCGGACACCGCCGATGGCGTACCCCTTCCCCCTTTTCCCTTTCCCGCAGGAGGCCCCTGTGTTCCGTCCGTGACCCCGCACGCGGCCATCACCGCCGCCCCGTCGCTCCCCGCCCGCCGCAGACCCTGACACGGAGGCCGCCCATGTACCGCCCCTGCTGACCTCGCCCGTATCCCCGTAACTCCGCAGGACCTGGAGGTCCCTCTGATGTTCCGCCCGTAACCCCACTGCCCTGGTGCGCGAGGCAACGCCCACCGGCACACCCAGATCCCTCTCGGCTTCCCGCCCCGCACCTGTTCCAGGAGTTCGCTGATGTTCCGCCCGTAAGACGCCCCCGCATCCCCCTTCTTCACCAGCCCGCGGCTGCGGGCCGATCCCTGCAACTTCCTGGAGGCACGCCCATGTTCCGCCCGTAACTCCCCTCGTCCCGCCGGGTGCGTGAGGCAACACGCACCCGGGCCGGGGCCCCTTCGCCCGCCTCCACCGCTCCGGCCGCACGGCCTTTCCCCTTTCACACCGTGCGGCCGGGGCCCGCCCCCGAGGACCTCACCGTGACCCGTTCCTCCCCATCCCCACGTAACATCCCTGCGGCCCGCCGACCGGAGGCCGCCCGGGAGTGAAAGGCATCGCCGCCGCGATCGGCGCGCTCTGCCTCTCCCCCTTCCTGCTGGCCGGCACCGCTGTGTTCGCCGCAGCCGCGAGCGACTCCTCGGGCCAGGGCACCTCCTGCTTCACCAAGTCGGTCGACACCGATGCCGTACGGCGCCAAGTCGCCTCGGTTCTCGGTGGATCCGGCGCCCAGAAGGTCCACGTCGATGGCCTTGACCTGCCGGACGAGCAGATACCTCACGCCCGCACCATCGTCGCCACCGGCATCTCGCTCGAAGTACCCGAGCGCGGCCAGGTCGTGGCCCTGGCCACTGCCATTCAGGAAAGCCGCCTGCGCAACCTCGGCTACGGTGACCGCGACTCGCTGGGCTTGTTCCAGCAGCGGCCCAGCCAGGGGTGGGGCACTGCCGCCCAGGTCCGCGACCCCGTCTACGCCAGCACGAAGTTCTACCAGGGCCTGCTGAAGGTCCCCGGCTGGCAGCAGATGACGATCACGCAGGCCGCGCAGGCCGTCCAGCTGAGCGGCTTTCCCGACGCGTACGCCCAGTGGGAGCCTCTCGCCCGCGCGCTGCAGCAGGCCATCGCCCCGACGCTGAAGGATTCCCGGCCGCCCGCCGAAGGCCAGACCCCAGGACTCCCGGCCACAGACCCGTGCGCCCCGGGCGACGACGGCAGCGGCTCCGGACCGATCCCCGAAGGGGCCGTCCCCAAGGGGTATTCGATCCCCGCCGACGCCGATCCCCGCGCCAAGACGGCCATCACGTGGGCCATGAACCAGCTCGGCACCCTCTACCAGTGGGGCGGCTCCTGCCTCGCGCCCCACGGCCCGGACCCCATGGGCCGGTGCGACTGCAGCTCGCTGACCCAGCAGGCGTACAAGAAGGCCGGGATCACCCTGACCCGGACCACGTACACCCAGGTCAAGGAAGGCAACGCCGTCCCGCTGAACCAACTTCGCCCCGGCGACCTGGTGTTCAGCCGCGGCACCCCCGCCGTCCCCGAGCACGTCGGCATCTACGCCGGCCATGGCTACGTCATCGAGGCCCCGCGCACCACAAAGCCGGTCCGCTTCAGCACCCTCGCGGATTACGCCGCCCACAGCGCGCGCCGTCTCCCGTGACACCGGTCCGCCCGGCCGGCCCTTGAGGCACCGGGCGGACCGGACCACCTTCGCGCCGCAGAGCGCCCCTTCCCCCTCCCCCCTTTCTTCCTGTTCCCCGGCAGGGCCCGTCGTGTCCTGCGCATGCAAGGAGCGCACCCCCATCTCCCCCGCCAACCTCACCCCACCCCTGTCCGAACGCCTCACCCTGCTTGCCTACGATCCGGGGGTCTCGCCCAAGGGCGGCGGCCTGCCCGGCCTCGAAGTCCTGCGCACCGTCGTCAACTCGATCAACCTCTTCGGCATCGTCGCAGTGGTCGGCGCGCTCGCCGTCAGCCTCGGCGTGTGGGCCTGGGGCCACCACTCCGGCGGCCACCAGGCCGAAGCCAACGGCAAGAAGGGCGCCGTGGTATCCGCAGCCGCCGCCCTCGGCCTGGGCGCGGCCAACGGCATCGTCGCGTTCTTCAGCGCCCTCGGCTCGCAGGTCCACTGATGAGGAAACGTTCCCTCGACGCTCTCGGCCTCGGCTGGCAGCCGCCCCGGCGCGTCATGCTCGCCGCCGGCGTCCTGGCCGCGCTGCTCGTGCTGGCCGGCGCCGCCGCCTGGTGGACAGGCCGCGGCCAGACCACCGACGCGTCCGCCCCGCACACCGGGACCTCGGCATCGCCGAAGAGCACCTCGGCCCCCGTGCCGAAGCCGCCCCCGGGAGGATCCAAGGTCGCTGGTCCGCCGCCGATCGCCGACCCGCTGGCCTTCGCCCGGGCGAGCGCGGTGATGCTGTGGACCTTCGACGCTCGCACCACCAGCCGCGACGACCAGCTCGCCGGCATGCACACCTGGATGACCAGCGAAACCGCATACGCGGACTGGGACTCCGTCCAGGCCCAGATTCCCGACCCCCTCCTGTGGTCCCGGCTCAAGGACAACGCCCAGCACGCCAGCGCCACCACCTCCGAGGCGCACTTCCCCTCTGCGTTCAAGCAGGCCCTGGCCGAGAACCCGCAGGCGATCACCGAGGCCTACATCTACGCCGTCACCGTCCGCGGCAAGACCCAACTCGCCTGGAACGGCGGCGGAGGCGGCGCCGAGGACCGCCAGATCACCCTCGCCGTCCAGTGCCGCCCCGGCAAGGACTGCCGCCTGGTCGCCGTAGCCCCACGCGTCGCCCCGTAGCCCTTCCCCCCTCCCCGAAAGGACGCCCGCGTGGGCTTCTGTGACCTGCCCGTCGCCGGCAAACTCTGCACGGTCGGCGACGTGATCGACTTCGCCTCCGACCCCGTCGGCGCCATCGGGGACTGGATGGCCAAGTCGGCCGGCGACCTCGCCGCCGCCGCGGCCGACCTCGCCGCGAAGGCCATCAACCGGACCACCGACATCGACCTCGGTGCCGGCTGGTTCCGCGACAACTACGAGACGATCCTGCCCATCGGCCTGCTCCTGCTGGTCGCGACGTTCTGCGCCCAACTCGTACGGGCGGCCATCAAACGCGACGGCCAGGCCCTGACCCAGGCCGTCACCGGCACAGCCTCCGGCGTGCTGTTCGCGTTCTGCGCCATCGCCTTCACCACAGTGGCCCTCGAAGTCGTCGACGCGCTGTCCGACGGGCTTTTCAAGGCATCGGGGACAGACATGTCCACGGCTGTGCGGCGCCTCGTCAAGATCTCCCAGATCGGAGCCATCGCGGGCATGGGCTGGCTCGTCGCCGTCGTCGCCGCCTGCGCGAGCGCGATCGGGATGTTCCTCTTCTGGGGCGTGATGATGGTCCGCAAGGTCGGCATCCTGATCTTGGTGACCCTCGCGGTCTTCGCGGGAGCCGGCGGCGGCTGGGAGGTCGCCCGCCGCTGGCGTCGCGGCTGGATCGAAGCCACCGCCACGCTCGTGGTGTCGAAGCTGCTGATGACGATCATCTTCGTGCTCGGCATCGCGGCCATGAGCAAGACCGAAGCCAAGGACGGCGTCGCCGCCCTCGCCGACATGGCGGCAGGCATGGTGATCATGCTCCTGGTGCTGCTCTGCCCGTACATGGTGTTCAAGTTCGTTCACTGGGCGAGCGAAGGCACGGACGGCGAGTCGATTCACCGAGCCGGTGGCGCAGGCGCCCAGATGGCCCGCCAGCACGCCGAGAACGCCGGGCGCAAGGCCGCTTCCGCAGCAGCCACTGCGGGCACCGGCGGCGCGGCGGCCGGCGCCGGGGCCGCGGGCGGCACTCAGGCCGCAGGCGGCGGAGGCTTCCCCGGCGACATCGCCGCCAATCCCACCGGCGGAATGAGCATGGACAAGGGCGACTCCGGCAGCGACAGCTCCGGAGGCGGCTTCCGCGACCTCATGGAGCAGTCCGGCACCCCACAGACCCCCAACAGCACAGGTCAGGGCGCCGGTCAGGACAGCGGTCCGCCGAACTGGGGCGGCGGGGGCGGCCAGCAGGGCGAGTGGAGCAGCAGCGCTCCCTCCGATCCGATGCCTCCGGCCCACGGAGCCCCCTCCGCCGGTGACAGCACCCAGTCCGGCTCGCCGACCGGCCTGTAACCCCACCAGCCCCGCCCGGGGCAGGGCCCGCCCTCTTCACCGCGCGCCCTGCCCCGGCCCGACCCGACCCGGACCCGAACCTTGTCTTCCGAAGTTCTCCCCCTCACCGTCAAGTTCCCCCACCGGTCCCGGCGCGGCATCCTGCTGGGCCTCAGCCTCCCCCAGCTCGTTCTCGTCTCCTCTGCCCTCGCGCTCCTCCTGGTCACCGTGGTGACCTCCGGTCTGATGGGCGCCGTCGTCCTGGCCCCCCTGTGGATCACCACCGCCGTCCTGGTCGGAGTCCGGCGGGAGGGCCGGTCCCTGATCGACTGGGCGCCGCTCGTCGCCCGGTACGCCCAACGCCGCCGGAGTGGGCAGACGGTGTGGCGGGCCCGGCCAGTCTCCCGGCCCCAGGTCGAAGGGCTGCTCCACCTGCCCGGAACGACCGCGTCGCTCCGGGTGGCCACCTCCGCATCCGGCGCCGCCGCCGTCCACGACCCCCACCGGCAGACCCTGACCGCCGTCGCCAAGGTCAGCTCCCGCGCCTTCGCCCTGCTCGATCCCGCCACCCAGAACAGCAACGTGTCCGCATGGGGCCGGGCGCTCGCGGGCATCGCCCGCACCGGGCACGTCGCCACCGTCCAGGTCATGGAGCGCACCGTCCCAGACTCCGGCGACAGCCTCGCCCGGCACTGGGCCGAGCACGGCAACCCCCAGGCCCCCGTCGCCGGACAGATCTACTCCGCGCTCGTCGAATCCGCCGGGCCCGCCGCCGCCCCGCACGAGGCGTACCTCGCCATCGCCCTGGACCTCAAAGCCGCCAAGCGCCTGGTCAGTCAGGCCGGCGGCGGGCTCGACGGTGCCTTCACCGTCATGGCGCAAACCACCGCGTCCGTCGCCCAGGCCGCCCGCACCGCCGGCCTCACCGTCACCGGATGGCTGGGCCCACGGGAGATCGCAGCCGTGCTGCGCACCGCCTACGACCCCGCCTCCACCGCCCGCCTCCAGCAGTGGTCCTCCACCGGCCGCGCCGAGGCCGACCCGGCCGCCGCCGGCCCCGTCGCCCAGGTCGAGGAAACCGACCGGGTGATCACCGACTCCGCCCGGCACACCACTTACTGGGTCGAGAACTGGCCCCGGACCGAAACCCACGCCGGATTCCTGCACAACATCATGTTCAGCACCGGTGTGCGGCGCACCTTCTCCCTCATCTACGCCCCCCAGGGGATCGACTCCGCCCTGCGCGACGTCCAGCGCCGCAAGGCCGCGATCATCGCGGACGCCTCTGAGCGCCGCCGCCGCGGCCAGGTGGAGTCCGAGGCGGACAACGTCGAGTACGCGGACGTCAAGACCCGCGAGAAGCAGCTGATCTCCGGCCATGCGGACGTCGCACTGACCGGGCTACTCACCGTCTCCGCCGACACCGACGCCCACTTGGATGCCGCCTGCGCGCAGATCGAAACGGCTGCCGCCGGCGCCCAGGTCGACCTGCGGCGCTTGATCTACCAGCAGACGGACGCCTTCACCGCCGGCGCTCTCCCGCTGGCCCGCAACACCCTCTAACCCGCCCGCCCGCCATCTTGGCGCCCATCCCCCGCGAGAAGCCCTTGTCACCTGACGACCGCAGCGACGCCCTCCCCACGAGCGACGCCCACCCGTATCTGCGGGCGGCCACCGCCGGCCTGCGCCACCACACGCGCACCCTCACCGCACAGACGTCCGCCGGCGAGAGCGCCCGGCCCGCCGACCGGCCTCACCTCGACAGCCTGCACGCCCACCTCACCGCCCTGCACCGGCTGCTGGACCAGATCGCTGAACGCACCCGGCCCGAACGCCTCGCCTCCGGGCGGCACCTGGCCACCGCCCACGCCCGTCTGTGGCAGGCAGCCGACGCCGTCCACGCGGCGTTCCACCTGCTGCCCGCCGCAGCCCCCGGCGGCAGCGACTGCCACCCCGAGCGGCTCCCGGAAGGCCCGCCCGTGCTGACCATCTGCCAGCGCCACCTGGCCGCCTCCCACGCCATACGGCGCAAGACCACGGCCGCCGACCTCGCCGCCCCGGCGTCCTGAAACACCCCCGCCCCGGAATCGAGCGAGCACCGTTGTCCCACCGCCGCGCCAGCGCGACCCCCCTGTTCACCCCGCACAACATCGACCGCGCCCAGCGCCGGGCCCTTCGCAAGCAGACGGCCCGCGCCGAAGCCCGCGCCCGCAGCGCCGCCGGCACCGACGCTCAACAGCACCCCATCGAGGCCGCCTACCCCGATGCCGTGTACCCGCTCGCCGGGCGCCCCGGCCCCGCGTCCGCCCGCGGCAGCCGCCTCAAACTCCCCGCCCACCGCATGACCACCGCCGTGGCCAGCGCCGCTTATCCCTTCCTCGCCGAAGGCGGGCTCGGCGCCGACGGCATCTATATCGGCCGCGACCTGCACGCGGAAGGCAGTTTCACCTTCGACCCGTTCAGCCTGTACGGAAAAGTGGAGGGGTTCACCAACCCGAACCTGTTGCTCGCGGGGGTGATCGGGCAGGGCAAGAGCGCCCTGGCCAAGAGCCTGGCCCTGCGGTCCGTCGCCTTCGGGTACCGGGTGTACGTCCCGTGCGACCCGAAAGGTGAATGGAGCGCGGTGGCCTCCGCCCTGGGCGGCACGTCCATTGCACTGGGGCCGGGGCTGCCCGGCAGGCTCAACCCGCTGGACGCGGCACCCCGGCCACAGTCCGTACCGGAGGCGGAGTGGGAAGGCGAGGTCCGCAAACGCCGTCTGCTGCTCCTCGGCTCCCTGGCCCGCACCGTCCTGGGCCGGGACCTGCTCCCCATGGAGCACACCGTCCTCGACGTCGCGCTCGACGCCGCCGCAGCCCGGGCAGCGGCCAGTGGCCGGCCCCCGCTGCTCGGCGACATCGCCCACGCCCTCGCCGACGGGCCCGGCCTCGACCTCGCCGGCGGTCTCCTGGCCGGACGGCTCGGGGAGGCCGCCCGCGACCTCGCCCACGCCATGCGCCGCCTGGTCTTCGGAGACCTGGCCGGAATGTTCGACGCACCCTCCACCAGCGCCTTCAACCCGTACAGCCCGATGCTGTCCATCGACCTCTCCCGCCTCGGCGGCAGCGACGACACCGCCCTCGTCCTGGCCATGACGTGCGCCTCGGCCTGGATGGAAGCCGCACTCACCGACCCATACGGCGGCCGACGGTGGGTGATCTACGACGAGGCGTGGAGACTGATGAGGCATCCGGCCCTCCTGATGCGCATGCAGGCCCAGTGGAAGCTCTCCCGCGGCCTGGGCATCGCCAACGCCATGGTCATCCACCGGCTGTCCGACCTGCTGACCGCGGGCGACGCCGGCAGCCAAAGCCGCGCACTGGCCGAGGGGTTGCTCGCCGACTGCAGCACCCGCGTGATCTACCGCCAGGAGACCGACCAGCTGCACGCCGCCGCCGGACTCCTCGGACTGACCAGCGTCGAAACCGCAGCGCTGTCCCACCTCAGCCGTGGCCGTGGCCTGTGGAAGGTGGCTGGCCGGAGCTTCGTGGTCCAGCACCAGTTGCACCCCGCCGAGCTGCAGCTTTTCGACACAGACGCCCGCATGCACTGACCGCAGAAACGTTCAACCAACCCGGGAACCCATGTCTTCAGCACGCGCCGACCTGTCCCTGTTCGCCTCCGCGCTCGCCGCCCGTCTCCCCGGGCAGTGGACGAGCAACTACCGGCTGCACCTCACCTTCGAAGACCAGTGCGCCACCATCGACCGTCTCTGGGACCGCGGTCACGTCGAGTACATCGTCAGCCAGTACGTCCTGGGTCACGAGGCCGTCCTCCACGGTCCGGACGGCCAGCACCTCTACGTCACCGACCGGCCTTTGCGGCCACGCCAGTTCGTCGTCGCTCCGCTGGGCCCCGACGTCGAGCCGCACCACTTCGTGGGCATCGAGGAACCCAACGGGATCGCGGTCCCCAACGATCCCGTCCGGGCCGCGGCCCACATCGCGCGGCGGCTGCTGCCCCGCTACGAATCCGCCCGCGACGCGGTGCGCCGCAGCCTCGTCGACCGGCCCGAACCCCCGCACCGCAAGGCCCCGCCGCAGGTCGACCGAACCCTCACCCTGACCTGGTACGAGGACGGGGTGGTCGGGGCGCCGTACAAGGACGTCCTGGAGGAAGCCAGGGAAGTGCTGTACGTCCACGGATTCCAGTACGTGCCCCACCAAGCCGCGTTCCTCCTCCCCGCCTCCTACGGCGAGGCCGACCGCGCCGTACGCATCCAGGCCGTCGCCCTCCGGCTCGCCGAGCACGGGATCGGCGTGAACCTGCGTCACGCCACGCCCACAGCCACGCTCCCGCCCCGCCCACCGGCCGTGGCCCGGCCTGTCCCCGCACTGCCCGCAGCCCCTGCCGCCCGCGCCCGCTGACCACCTGCACGAAGGAAACCGCAATCAGCACCCGCAGCTTCATCGCCCGCCCCACCGGTACCGGCTACGAGGGCATCTACTGCCATTACGACGGCTACCCCGACCATCAGCTCCCCCTCCTGCTCGGCGCCGCCCGCTACCGCTTCGGCAGTGACCTCGACGCCCTTCGCCGGCACCTCATCGATGGACCCCACGACTGGAAGCAGCTCGGCATGGACCTCCTGGACGGTGCGCCCGACAACGTCCGGGAGCGCCTCGACCCCCACGGCGACCGCGGCCCAAGCGCACCCTTCGACAACGTCTTCAACGTTGACGGCACCCCCGCGAAACCGATCCCGGTCACCGACGCCAACGCCGATGCCATGGGCCTGGAATGGGGCTACGTCCTGCACGACCACGGCATCGAGGTCATCGCCCTGACCTGGTACGACATCGGCCCCATCGTGCCCTGGGACACCGACCCCCTCTCCCGGATCTCCGGCACCCTCTCGCTATGGGACTCGAACCGGCCCGTACCCATCCAGGCTCCCGCCACCCCACTGAAGATCACCAAGCCGGTCGCCCCTGCACCAGCACCCGCCCGATCGCGGATCACCCGCTGAACGCCCCGCCCATAGGCCGCACTCCGGAGAAGTCTCTGTCCGCCCCGCAGATCACCGTCGTCATCGCCACCCAGCTCCGCCCCGAGCGCCTGCCCTACCTGCAGGAGATGCACGCCAGCCTCACCCGGCAGACCGTGCCCTGGGAGGCCATCCTCGTCCTCGACGGCGCCGACCCCGCCCTCGTACCTGCACCGATCACCGCCGACTCACGCATCCGTACCCTCGCCCTGCCCCGCCCGGTCGGCGCCGCCTGCGCCCGCAACCTCGGCCTGAACGAGGTACGCACCGAATTCGTGAACTGGGCCGACGACGATGACGTCTTCCCCGACTGGAGCCTGGGCGTACGCCTGGAGACCTTCACCGACGAGCTCGGGTGGGTCGCCGGATACAGCGAGGACTGGCTGCCCGACGGCTCACGGCGCGTGTGGGAATGCCCGGCCCCGCCCGGCTACCACGCCGCCGGCGACGTGGTGACGTACTGGCCCCGGCCGCAGGACACCATCCCCGTCGGGCCGACGACCATCTTGGCCCGCACCCGCCTGGTCCGGGCGGCGGGCGGCATGGGCGGCCTCGTCCAGGGCGAGGACTACATGGCGGCCGTCGGCGTCACCGCACTGGCCCCCGGCGTGCTCCTCCCGCTACCCGTCTACCGGTACCGCAAGCACGACGGGCAGATGACCCGCGGCAAGCAGTACGAGGAGCTGGAGCTGGCCGCCCGCCGCCATGCCCACGCGTTCGGACACGGCCTGCGCAACGCCATCACCAGCCGGGCGTGAGCATGGACGACCGCACGACGCCCCGTTCCAGGGGCCTGGCACAGATCATCCTCGCCCTCAGCCCGGCCGACGGCCTGGTCGCCATCCCCCTGGGCGAGCAGTACCGGTGGGCCAACACTGCCCTTCAGCTCACGCCCGGATTCGAGCGGCGCCCCGACGGCACGTACGCCCTGCGCGACGTGGACACCGCCGAACCCGTTCTGCGTGCCCTCGCAGAAACCGCGCGCCGACACCGCGTCCACCTCTTCGGCGGCCCCCGCCCCTACCTGGGCGACTACGCAACCGCGCTGGCCGACGGCCTGCCCGGGACGTGGACGGTGAAGGTCGAGGTCTACGCCCACCCGGTGTGGCAGGAAGACCTCGTCCCCCTCCTGTGGGACGCGGGCGAACTCATCGACTCCGTGAAGCACATCCGCATCCCGTACGCCGCCCAGCTCACCAACGGCGCCGGCATCGAACTCCTCCTGGTCGAACGGCCCGGCAGCGCCCACGAGTACCTGCTCGGCGCCTTCGCCAGCGCCACCTTCGACGACAAATACGCCGACCCGCACGCCCCCCGCTCGATCGTGCTGCCTTCCGACGCGGCCCATGCCGCCGGCCTGGTCACCGGCACATTCCTGCCCTCGTACGAGCAGGCCGTCCACGAACGGCTCCTGGCCGCCATCGAAGCAGCACACGGCAGGCTCGAGGAACTCCATGCGGCGTGGACCGCAATCCAGCAGTCCGGCCGCTACAGCGACGGCACCCGCCTCGACCCGGCCACCCTCGGACACACCGAGCAGCAGTACCTCGAAGAGAGCTCCGTGGAGTGGCGCCGCCTGCGCCCCCACGCCGCTGATCTCCTCTCCCGTGTGCGCCCTGTGGCGGACGCCGAGGACTCCGCCTCCCTGGACCGCCTCCACCAGCTCCTTCACCCGGACGCGGCGTCCTCCACGTGGCCGGCGCCAGCGTCCTCGCCTGCCGCCCTACCGCCCGGCACGGCCGAGACCCTCCGCCGATGGCGGACCGACTCACCGGCCCTGCTGCGGCAAGCCCGCGCCACCCGCCCCGTCGGCCCTGCGACCACGGTCCGGCCTGCGATTCCCGCCGTCGGCAAAGCCCCGCCATCCGCCCTCGAGCGGGCGCCCCGCAGCCGATGACCTCTCCCGACCACCAGGACACCCATGCAACCTCACTTCCACTTCGGGCTGCACCCCGAGCACGGGGTGGTCGCCCGTGCTACCGCGGCCATCACGCCCCACCTAGCCGACTGGTACCTCCAGCACGAGCAGTTCGAGCCCGTCCCCGGCCGACCGGACCTGTACCGGCTCACCCGTCCCGACCAGGACCTGCGGCGCCGGGCCCGGCAGACCGTCCACGATCTCCGCCGCCATGGCTTCACCGTGCACGCGGACCTCTCCCTCGACCCGGCCGTCACCGCAGCGCCTCCCTGCCCGGCCCAGACCAACTGCCTGGCCGAACGACGCGCTCGCATTGCCCAAGCGGCCTCCGCCCGGTCACCGCAGCACCGCGCGGGCGCCAGCCCCCAGGTCACCGCCCCGGCCATGCCCTCCGCCGTCACCCGTTCCTCGACCGTCGCACGGACACGGTGACCATGACCGACACCCCGATCCGCATCAGCGAGGACAGACCCGAAGCAGTCGCTGCCAGCGCCCTCTTCCAGGAGCGGCTCATCGAGGCAGCCTGGGAGCTGCGCTGGGCCCAGGAAGCGTACGAGCCCGGAGAAGTCCTGGAGCCGTTTCCGCGCGTGCTGACCGACGCTCTCGCACGGTTCCTCAACCTGGCCCCCGCCCTCATCGCGTACGTGCGCGGGCCCCAGACCGCAAAGCCTTCGGCCCACGCGGAGCTGCTCCTCGACTACTTCGAGACCTCCCTGGAGCTGGCCCGGCAGAGCGACAGCTACGGCATGGCCTTGTGGTTCGCCGAAGGCGAGCAGCTCATCGGCCTAGCCCAGACCGCCGCCGAGACACCTGCCGCCAGCACCCCGCGCCCCGCACCGGCAGCCGGGCCCGTCCGGGCGCCGGTCTCCACCGCGCTGCCGGCAACGCCCCGTTCCCGCTGACCTCCCACGGAGACACCACTGACTTCCGCCGCCGCAACGATCACGCTGCACCTCAGCCCGGAGGACGGCATCGTTGCCCTTCCCGCCGGGCCCGGCTCCGACTGGGCCCGGGCCGCCCTCGACCTGGCCCGCTTCGACGAGAGCCACGAAGGCATCCACGTCCTGCCCCTGACGGATCCCGTCTCGGCACAGGCGGCGATCGAAGCCCTTTACGGGAACGCCAGCCGATTCGGGATCTCCGTGGATGTCAGCCGTCAGCCCTTCATCGGCGACACTGCCAGCCGTATCGCGCAGGCCCTGGCCGGGACATGGGAGCTGGAGCTCGGCAACCTCCAGCTGCCTGCGTCCGACGCCCGGAACCGTCTGCACCGGGCATGGTCTGCGCCCGACGGTCCGCTGCCGACGGCCACGCGCAGCTACAGCCGGCAGATGCCGGCCGCCGCGTTCCTCACCCATGAAGACGGCCGCGTACTCGTGGTGACGGAACGCCCGTGGGACCACCAGGTTCTCGTCGGCGCAATCGCGCCGCACACCGACTTCCTCGCCCTGGACGTTCCCCAGCCCGCCAGCATCGCCGCCAGCACAGCCCCGGCGGCCGTGGACAAGGTCATCCGGGCCCTGCTGCCTTCCTACGACCGGGCCCTGGTCCAGGCCCATCTGCAGATGATGGACACCACGTTGGCCCGGGTCCACGCTGCTCGCCACACTGCGGAGCACCCCGAGATGCTGCCGCTGGTGCTCTCGCTGCGGGCGCACGCGCCGTACCTGATCCGCCACCTGCGTGCCTCCGGGCCCTGGCCCGCATCCGCGCAATCGGCCGGCGCCCTCGACCGCGCCAGCCGAGCGCTGACTGCCGATCCGGCTGCTGACGACGGGCCCGTGACCGAAGTGCTGGACCGGTGGCTCGAGCACGGCAGGCGCGTGACCGAGATGGTCCGCTCCCTTGATCCGCACGCCGCAGGCCGTTCCCCGAACCGCACCACCGCGCCGCCGGGTCTGCCTCCCCGGCCGCCCAGCACCTCTACGGGCTCGAGTCCGGCCCGGTGACCATCCCAGGCACTTCGCGACGGCACCGACTTGACCCGGCTCGCACGAGTCGCTGTCCGCCCGACATCCCCGTCACCTGCCCGGCGCCCGCGCCCACTGCCGGCTCTGAAACACCCCGACCGATCCCCCTTTCCCCTATTGCAAGGAGTCCTTCATGGCCATCCCCACGTCTTTCGAGATCGTCCACAGCTGTGGACACAGCAACACCGTTGATTTGTCCAGCCGTTCGGCGGATCAGCGCGCCGGATACGCCCGCTGGCTCGCCACCCGGCAGTGCACCGACTGCTGGCGGGCCGATCACCAGGCGGACGCCGCCAGCACGGCCGAGTGGCTGGCCGCCAAGCGCGCAGACGAACAGGCCGCCGCTGCGGACTGGGCAACCCAGTTCGACATGCCGCCCCTGGAAGGGCTCGAAAAGATCCTGGGCTGGGCCGAGCGCACCCGCCACCAGCTGGTGACCCGCGCGTACACCGCGCTAGTCACCGAAGGCTTCCCTGTCAAGTCCAGCGTGTCGAAGGCGTCGGGAAGACGCCGCTGCCACGGAGCCCATGAATCCACACCCCGGTGCAGGACCCGAGAGTGGCAGCGGTCAGCGTCATTGGCTGGGCCCACGCCCTCACCTCGACCGCAGACGACACACGCGCCTCCCTGATGGAGGGACTGCTGCACCGGCCCGGCTTGTGCTCGGGTTGGCATGGCGGTGTGCGCCGGTACGGCGAACGGCTATGGTGGATCAGCTTCGGGCAGTGCCGCTTCGCCGCTGCCGGCTTGGGCCGCAGCGCCGACTCCCCGGTGCCGGTCGGCCACCTCTGCCGCCCCGCTTATGGCCAGGCCGCAGGCGGGCCGCATTGGTTCACGCCCTCAGGCTGACGGGGAAGCAGTCGGGGGTGACGCAGCCGATGATCTGGTGCTGGTCGAGGGGCAGCAGGCGGCTGCTGACCGGCTTGGGTGCCGCGGCTGGGCGGGCGACGTATTCGGCGAGGACGTTGCCCGAGCCGTCGACGACGGTGACGACGGAGGGGACAACGCTGCCGCCTGTGACGACGAGCTGGGGCACCTGGCCTACGTACCGGACGCTGAAGGTGCCCACGTCCTGCGGCGTGACGTCGGCCTGCGCGACCTGGACCAGAGTGGCTTCGCCCTCGGGCTTGATCTCCGTCACCGGGATGCTGCTCACGTCGGGGGAGGCGGGGCCACCCTCGGTTGCCTGAAGCGCCCCGAGGTCGGTGATTTCGGACTGGGGCGTGGTCTCGGACATGTTCTCTCCTTGCGGGCCGGCGCGGTGCCGACCTGGTCAGAGCGTCGCAGGGCGCGGCGTTGTGCTCAGCGACTCCGGGAGGAAAGGCCGAAAACCGGTGACCCGGCGTGAAACCGCGCTGTCCCCGGTCTGTCAGTGGTCAGGCCGGGAGCTCCGGGACGTGTTCGGCCGCGGGTCGCCTTCCAGTCAGGCGGCATGTGCTCGCGCCAGTTGTTCCCCGGAGCGCGCTCCCCCTCAGCGGGGGATTTTGGCGGTGCGCTCGGGGAAGGCCGTGGTGATGTAACGCATGACGGTGTCGTTGGTGATGCCGAACAGGCCCATGAGGTGGAGCGGGTCACCGGTGGCGGTGGCTTCGTCGAGGATCTGGGCCCGGCGGAGGCGGTAGAGGGTGGTTCCTTCGGCGAGGAGCAGTTGCAGGGTGGCCCGGGCGATGGTTTACGAGTTGATGCGTGATAGCGGGTGAGGGCGGGATTGCCTGTCGGAGGCTGTGGTTCACACCTTGGCGGTGCGGCCGGCGATGGCGCGGTAGGTGTCGGACAGGTTGTTCCGGCAGTGGGTGCAGGCCCGAGGCCCTTCCATCGCTTGTGGTCGGCGAGGGCGTGATCCACCCGCCCCCTTCCCTGGCCGCCGTGCCGGGGTCCGCCGGGTTCGTCTGCCTGTCATACCGCAGTCGCACCACCACGGTTGCACAGGCCGGATCTGGTGTCGATCCCCCGTGGGCGGGACAGGGGTTCCGGCCGAAGCTCCCATCCGCGCGCTCCCGCATCCCCCCACCCCTCAAGGCGGGCAAGATCAAAACGGCGATTTCCGGACTTATTTTAGCATTGATGGAAGTATTCGCCAGTTTGCTGTGATCGTCTGCATGCCAAGGGTTGAGTCAAGCATCGATACGACGGAAGGCGAGTTGGGCATGGCGGACTGGGTGAAGGTCACGGGCGGTCTCAGCGCGATCTCGGCGGGGTCCCGGACGACGGTGTGGGGGCTGAACCCCGCCAACGCCATCTGGCGGTACACCAACTACGACGGCTCTCCGTGGATCAACATCCCCGGCGGGCTGAGTGATATCGGGGCGGGCGCGGACGGCACGACGTGGGGCGTCAACGGCGCCAACCAGATCTTCCGGTACGTCGGGGACCAGGACGGCGCCAACCCGTGGAAGAACGTCTCCGGCAGCCTCGTCCGCATTGACGCCGGCTCCAGGACGAACGTGTGGGGGGTGGACTCCGCCGGCGCGATCTACCGGTACACGAACTACGACGCCAATCCCTGGATCAAGATCCCCGGCGGGTTGAGCGACATCGGGGCGGGCGCGGACGGCACGGTCTGGGGCGTCAACGGCGCTAACCAGATCTTCCGGTACGTCGGGGACCAGGACGGCGCGAACCCGTGGAGGAACGTCTCCGGCAGCCTGAAGCGCATCGCAGTGGGCTCCCGGACGAACGTGTGGGGCATCGACCCCGCCGGCATCATCTACCGGTACACCAACAACGACGCCAGCGGCACCAACCCGTGGATCAAGATCCCCGGCCCCAGTCCCGCCACCGACATCGCTGCCGGCGCCGACGGCACCGTGTGGCACGTCAACGGCGCCAGCGAGGTCTACCGGTACACCGGCGACCAGCCGAGCTGATTCCTGCCCTGCCGTTTCGTGCGGGCCCGACGTCCGGGAGGGCAGGGCCCGCACGAGCGCACGGTCACTTCTGCGCCGCGTTCGGCCCGCCCGCCCCGCTCCGCTCACCCTGCCGCAGCCGGGTCCCCTGGGGCGGTCGAAGTCGCCGCTGCCGACCGGGGAAGGCACGGACCGTCTGGACGGCGGCCGACGCTTTCCCCGACTCGCTTACCGGCCCGAACGCGGTGCGCAACCACGGTATCGCGGTCGGGAAGAGCGCCGAGCGGACCGGCGAAGGCCGGCCATTGGCCGCGGTGGCGGACGACGAGCTCGGCGAGGCCCTCGAACCGCTGCGGGGGCAGTTCGGCGGTGAACACCTGCAACACCCGCCGGAGCGCGGTGCTGTCCTCGACGAACTGGTGCACCGAGCACGGCTACGACGGGCCGGCGATTCCGGCCTGGGCGAAGCGGCTGCCGCCGGACCCGCACACCCCGGTGCACTCGAAGAGGGCGATTAGCCACCACACCGCCCCGTATTGGGCCCGGCACAGGCTGGGACCAGCACGAATGCCGCCACTCCTGCCTCACTCGCCTCGGTGAGCAGAGCGCCTGCGAACTGATGCTGATGGCCAGGTGCAGGCACACATTTCAAGCCGTCCCCGCAGGGGATCGCCGAGGCGACCGGCCGGCCCGCGCCTGGCAACAGCAGGCGAAGAGCCTCCCGCGAGGCAGATGCCGGCGAAAGGCCCCGACCCTCGGGTTCGGTACCGGACTCTCCAGCTTCCACAGGCCCGGAATAGGCCGCCCGTGCTGACGGCACCCCGTTGGGATGATCTCGCGCCCGTTCCGCACCAGAGGCCCAGCAGGCGGTTTTACGGTCATGCGACTGCCGCCCGCGCCGTGCGAGCGGTACGAAACGAGAGGACGCGCTGTGATGCCGGCTGCGGCTGCGATGAGTGAGAAGTTCGACTCCCTGTTCGCCTGGTTCGACCAGGACGGCGACGGGCAGCTGTCGGGGGCCGATTTCCAGGCCACGGCCGCGGTGTTCTCCCGGACGGCGCGGCCGGGCGACGATGCCAACGTGAAGGCCATCCACGAGGCGTTCGGCCAGTGGTGGGACCTGCTGGTCGAGCACGCGGACACCGACGGCGACGGACTGGTCTCCCGTGAGGAATTCCGCGTCGTCATGCAGGACAGCGTGACCGCCCCCGCGCACTTCGAGAGCGCCGTGATGCGGATCGCCGACGCGGTGATGGACGCCTTCGACACCAACGGGGACGGCGTGCTGTCCCTGGAGGAGTACGTGCGCCTCTACGACACCCTGGGCGTTCCCCGCGAGGTGTCCGCGCCGGCGTTCGCCCGGATCGACCTGAACGGCGACGGCGTCGTCAGCCACGCCGAGTACCGCAAGGCGATCGTGGAGTTCTACCTCAGCACCGACCCGAGCGCCCCGGGCAACTACCTCCTGGGCCCCCTGTGATCCCCGGTTGTGGGACTCAGCAGCCCGTGTCGGAGATCGTGATGTTCTTCGGGTGGAGCTCCTCCAGATCCCCCCAGAAGCTGAAGGTGACCTTCATGTCGGTGAACGTGAGGGTGTAGGTCCCCGGGCCCCGGCATTCGTACCGCATCCAGGTCTGGACTCTGTCGTACTTGGGCAGGGAGCGGAAGTTCATGGTGCCCTCCTGGAACACCTCACCGTCCTTGCTCACGGTGTACTTGCTCTCGAAGAGGCATTCGTCCGTCGACCAGAGGATCAGGCTCCTGGACTCGCACGTGACGTCGACCAGGGCGACAGTGTTCCCGCTCTGGGTCTTCAGGCAAGGCTCGACCTTCACCCATGCCTTGCCTGACGTCCCGTAGGTCTCCCGTGCCGAACAGACGTTGGGTACCGAGTCTGCCGCTGCGGCCGTATGCGTCGGAGCGATGAAACCGGCTGCGGAAACCACGGCGATGGCCGCAGGCGTAACGAACAGTTGACGTAGAGATCGTTTCATGAACAACCAAACGACCCACGCGATCAACGGACACGACGGGGCTTTCGCCGGGCGACCGGGCTGGTCATGACGCCCCGGATTTCCCAGCGCCTGCGGGCCGGGTTCGGGCAGTCCCCTCAGCAGCCGTGTCCGCACGATCGTTGAGCCGTTACCCATGTCGATCAAGGAATCCGGATCGTGGAGGTTGCTGTGGCATCGCTGTTCTCTCGTACCGTCGCCTGCGCTGCGCTGGTGCTGGCAGGCGTGGTCGCACCGGCAACGACGAGTCAGGCCGCTACAGCGCCTGTCGGCTTCGAGTGCGAGTCGGAGGGGTTCCACGGCGACCCCGATGAGCCCCAGAAGTTCCACCGATGTGTCGACTTCGGGGATGGCACGTTCACGCAGTTCGACTTCTGGTGCAGCCCGGGCACCATCTGGGACCAGTCCCTTACGACGTGCAATCACCCTTGGGCCGTGTCGCCGGGGCAGTGAGCACGCGTCATGCCGCGGCGGGGCACGTGTCCCCCCGCTCGTGCTTCGCCGTGGCAGCACACTGCAGGGCGCAGCCCGACCGTGACCATCGTCGTAGATACCGCCACTCGCGGTGCAGATCAGCAGGCGCCGGGGACTGCTGAAGCGCAGGGCGGTCATTCTTGTCAGCCTTTGACCGAGCCACCTCGGTGGAGGTCGCGTGGAGCCTCCCGAATGTTGCGCAGGGCCTGGAGCCCGGTGCTCTGGTCGGTCAGGCGGGCGAGCAACTGGTGGTTCTCCATCTGGGAGAGGTGCAGCGCGGCAACGAGTGCGTGGACATCGTCCTTCAGCTGCTGGATCTCGATGCGGTCGGAGGCGCGGAGTTTCTTCAGCTTCCCGATCTCGCGGCGGAGCCGTCTCTCGTTGTCGGGGGCGGAGCCTCGGGCGCGGATCCTTTCGTAGAACTCGTTTCTGAGGTCGGGATGCCGCTGGGTGAGCGCGTTGCGGGGAACACCGGCTTCAACCGCCAGAGCGACGATGGTCAGGGCGCCATTGGAGTGTTCGGGGGTTTCACTCAGGATGCGGTCCATGGCCGCGCGGATCCGCGGCCGTTCATCAGGGGCCGGACTCATGGGGTGTTCTCCTGAAGGGTGATGCGGTCGCGGGCATGGTCATGTGCGAGGCTCCGCAGACGTGCGGCCCGTCGGCTGAGCCGTTCGGCTAGGGGGCCGGGTACCGCTTGTGAGCGCGCTTGCTCGTCCAGGGATGCGGCTCGACGCAGGAGCTGGTGGGCGTGGTCGTCCGTGCGGGCGATGTTCGCGCATGTCGGCTGGCAGCGGTTCAGGCTGGGGCTGTCCGCGGGGACCGTGCGGTGGCAGAGGGCCCGGTCTCGTTGGTACACGCACATCAGGAGGGAGTGGGGGTTGTCGTAGACGGCCAGGGCGGGGTTGTCGAGGATGTCGCGGGCTTGGCGGGGGGTGCGGATGGATCCGGCGAAGGCAGAGCTGTGGGCGGCGGCCTGAACGGCACGGCGTGCGGCCGGACCGGAGATGCCCGCTCCGCCGGCCAGGTCTTCGTTCAGGGTGGTGAGGGTGTCGGCGGTGGCGCGGGCGGTCTCGATGTCGAGGAGTTCGTGGATGCCGTCGCGGCTGCGTGAGGCATAGCCGGCGCTGATGCTGGTGCGCAGGTGCCCGTACTGGATGGCAAGGGCGACCAGTCCTCCGGGACGGCGGGCGATGTGCCAGGCCAGGGATCTGCGGAACCGGGCCACCGCGATACCTCCGTGCGGATCGTCGGGGATCTGCTCGTGCGGACGGCCCAGCCGCCTGGCCGTGGCCGACGCCCAGTGGACAAAGTCATCGGTTCGGGTGCGCAGCCCTTCGTAGCCCAGCGAGGTGCCGTCGCTGGTACGGACGTGCTGGAAGGTGTGGGCGGCGGAGTCGAAGAGGAGCCCACCGGCGGGCACCATTCGTTCCAGGACACGGACTGCGGCCACGACCGGAGGAATCGCCACCCAGGGGACATCGCGTGGTTCGCCGGCGGAGTTGTGGTTGCCTTCCTCATCCGAGGCGCCCTTGAAGACCCGGCCGTGGATGAGGTGGCGGCCGGACGGTGGGTTGGGGCAGCAGCCGGTGCGCAGGGCCATTACTTCACCGGGCCGCATACCAGTGAGGTAGGCGATGACGATGAAACACGCGGTGCCCAGGTGCCGCATGAGGGCGCCGGCTTCCGTGTAATCGAGGACCGTTGTCCAGGGCGTGCCCTCCACCCGTCCGGTGATCGGGACGGCCAGGGGGCAGGGCCCGGCGTGTCGCCGGACGTATTCCCCCAGGTTCTGCCACCGCTGCGTGGAGGCGAGAGCGTTGATCTGTACAGGCGAGCACCCGGTGACGGCAGCAACGTACCGGGCGCAGATCAGGGTCTTCCCAAACATCTGACGGCTGGGCACCGGGGCGCCACGGGAGGTCAGGTCCTCCAGGTAGCGCTTCAGCGCAGCCTTGGAGGCCGGCGTGGCCGGGTTGGTTGTTGCCCGCGCGGTCAGGCGGTTGCTCTCCTGCCAGGCTTCGAGGATGTCGTTGGCGAAGTCGTCGACCATCCGCAGCGCCCAGACGAGCAGCGGGCCCATCGTGGCCGGGACGATCGGCTCGGTGGTGTTCTCCCCGCGCGATGTCTGGGCGGGGAGGTAGCCGTCGATGCCTTCCCGGTCCCAGAACGGAATGCCCAGGCCCAGTGGCGCCGGGCTGATCGCGTCGAACGCACAGAGACGGGTCAGGGCGCTCAGCGTCTTGGTCATCGTGGTCCGACTGGCTCCCGGCCGGGCGGCCAGATACCGGGCGTACTGGCTCATGACCGCCGGTGTACACGTTGCGAGGCCACCATCACCGCGGCCGTCAAGCCACCGTGCAAGGTTGCGCCATTCCAGGACGGCGGCATAGAGGACGGAGGCACCGACTCGGGTATGCCAGGCGGGGCGTCCCACCAGGAACCAGTCCGGCAGTGCCTGGTTGATCATGCCCCAGGCGATGAGGCGGAACTCCTCCCGGCTGCGGGGCGGAAACCCTGCCCAGTGCACACTGCGGCGGTCTGCGCCCGGGTTCGCGATCAGCGGCTCCAGCGGCCACACGGCCGCGCCGTAGGCGGCGACCGAACCGCTGTAGCCGTCGACCATTCGCTCGGGAAGGATCGCCGGAGTATCCCCGCGGGGAAGAAGCGGATGCGGTCGTGAGGGGAAAGGGGCGGTCACAGGTCGTAGTCCCCGTTCAGAAGCTGGTCGATAACGGCACGGTCCTCGGCGGTGGCACCCGTTCGGGCCGCGGCCCACACGGCAGGGCCGAGACGGGCCCGCAGATCTTCCAGCCGGGCATGGGCGTCGGCCCACCCCGACTCCCACACGGTCTCCTCCACCACTCCGCGCAGACCGGCCAGAGCCTGATGCAGGTACGCGAGGCGCGCGTGGTGGGCGGGGGTGACCCGTGCGTTCGGGCAGGCGGTGCACAGCAGGAAGGAAGCCGCGCAGCTCGGCCCGGCCGGCGTGAAGGGACTGCGCGTGTAGTCGGCGCACCCGGTGGTCGCCGTCTCCTGCTCGCCGTCCTCCGGCACTTCGGTGAGGCGTGCAAGGAGCACGGTCCGGTGTGCAGCACGCCAGGCGTCCAGGGCTCCCTCGGCGATCACCGGGATGGCCGCCTGCTGGGCCTGCGGCTCAGGTATGACGTACACCCTGTCGTGGGTGTCCTGGCTGTTCTGGCCGCTCTCGCGCCGGTGGAGCACGTTCACGGTGCGGCGCATGCGTCGCATCGGGGAACCAGACAGTCCCACCGAGCGGGCCCAGTCCTTGGAGGCCCGGTCCTCGACGCCGAAGCCGAACGGGCCGGTACGGACCGTGCCGGGGTAGTTCTGCCCCTGGTGCGGGGTGGTCTCGTGCCAGACCATGAGCCGGTCCACCGGGGACCCGCCCGCCTCCAGGGCCGTCCGGGCGGGGGTCGTGGCTTCGAGCGCCTCGGTCAGCAGGCGGCCGGCGCTGTCCGCCCCGATGTCGGCGATGTTGCGGCTCTCGAACCGGCCCCGGCCGCTGCGGCGCGGCTTCTCCAGAGCGAGCCGGTAGATCAGACCCGTTTGCCCGCCGGACCCCGGCACCAGCGCGGGAACGGGCATGCCGGAGACGGTGGCCGCGTTCAGGCCGAACTCGGCCACGAAGAGCACGCCGAGCGCGGCGGCCTCCGTACGGCTGAGGAACAGCCTCTTCCACGTGTGCACGGCGCCGGTGCCGCCCAACGCAGCCCGGTAGCGGTACAGAGCCCGCATGCCACCACCGCTCTTCAACGGCTTCTGCGGGACATCACCGGTGCGGGCCAGCACATCCAGGGCCTCGCCCAGCAGCCACCGTTCACCACCCGGCGAGACCGCTCCTGTACGCCACTGCTCCAGAGTTGCCGTGTTCGCGCGGATCCGCAGCAGCGCGGCCCGGAACGTCCGACGGGCCGCCGTGCGAATCGTGCGAAACTCCTCCGGCAAATAGGCCCGCTCCCCTTCGGCCGACCAGGCGAACCGTCTGGCCATCGCCTCACGCACCGGCTGGGGCAGCCGCGAGTCCTGCTGCAACAGCCCGGCCACCGCCGAATGCTTGTGGGAACCGTTGGTACGCGGCTCAAGACTCAGCCGCCAGGTGTTCCAAAGCGCCGCCGTCAGCCCGTCGATGTCCTGCGGGGCGTCCGGCTGCTCGCCGAGGAAGTACGCGAAGGGACGGATCATCCACCAGGCGGTGTCGCTGGTATTCACGCTGTCCCAGCCGCCGCCTGCGCTGCACTTCGCGACGAACAGCGCGGCAAGGGAACGCTGGAACGGAACCGCGACAGGCAAGCTCGCGAAGTCGAATATGGCAACCCGGCCCTGCCGGTCGACGTGCCGCACCACCAGGCTCGCCGCTTCGAGGACCGGCGGCCGGTGATGGACGCCTTCCGGCGACTGCGCGGGCCGGCCTCGGCGGCTCACCGGGTCACCAGCTTCTCGTCCAGGTCCTGGATACCCACGCTCTCCCGCGCCAGACGCGTGAACAGAACCGTCAGCTCCTCCTCGGACACCGGCCCCTCGACCGGGGTGACATCCGCCAGCAGGGAACGCAGCTGAAGATCGGCAACCGGTGCCAGATAGATGGCACGGGTGGTCTCCAACTGGGCATGGCCGAGCAGGTCCTGCACCATTCGCCACGGATCCCCGTACAGAAGCCGGAAGTCACGCCGCTCCTGCGGACTCAGGCCCATCCGCCGGTCCATTACATGGTTGAGGACCACAAGCATGCACAGAGCGAAACTGTGCCGGGCCATGTGCGGAGTACAGAACGGCGGAGCCTCCATCACCTGCGACAGCACCCGCGCGCACCGCTCGGTCGCCGTCCGAAAAACGCCCTCCCACGACGCCGGACGGAAGGGCAGACCCCGCTCGCTCAGCCACAGCCACATCGGCTCCGGCCCTCCCGGCCCCTCGACGAGAAGCGTCATCCGCTCCTCCACCGTCGCGTCCGACAAGGACGTCTGCCCCGCCACCCCGTCCTGGTCACGCCAGTGCAGCAGACGTCGTCGATGGCCCGTCTGGTGCGTCACCAGCCTCCACACCGGCAGCTGCTCGTACCGGCCATCAGCCTGTGCCCGGCGTACAGCCCTCGCCCGGGACGACTCCACGTACCCCTCGACTCCCCCCACCACAGTGGCGGAGGCATAGAACGTACGAGCCCTCCTGGACTTGGTCACCGCCCGTGCCAGTCGCCCCGCGCAGTACCGCCCACCCTCCAGCCACACCTCGGGCACCTCGCATGTCAGCAGCGACGCGCCCTCGGTCAGCCGCACGCCGGAGGAGAACAGCAAATCAGCGAACGCGGCGTTCCGGTCCTCCAGCCGGCCACCCCACTCCAACGAGGGAAGGCCGCCCGCGTCATGACCCCGCAACCCGACATCCACCCACCGGCGAAACGCTCGCGGCGTCAGCCAGCGGACCTCGCTGGACCGCGCATTCTTCGCCCGCGCCACAGGTACCGACACCACCGTGCCGTACCGGCCGATCACCGACCGCCGCATCACCGGACTCACCGCCACGTGCCCCGCCTGCTCCGCCCACTCGTAGAGCCGGGCCAGCGCGGCCAGCCCGCGGTTCCACCGAGCTCCTCCGACCTTCCGCGGGTTGCGCGGAGACCGTGTCCGCCAGTCCTCAAAGTCCCACAGGTCATCCGCCGTCGCGGCACTCCACGTCCGGCCCCGGCCCCAGAGGAAGTCGAAGAACAGGCAGTAGTCGTCGGTGTAGTTCCGCTTCGTCTCCGGCGAGAGCCGTGCGAACGAGGAACGGCACAGGTAGAGGCTCAGCACCGCATCGATCCGGCAGTCTGGCGACAGCAGAATTGGATCACCGACATGGATCCCCGCCCGCTCCTCACGCGCTGCGAGATCCTCCCACCCGGCCAGCGCAGGCACCCTCGCCTGCGTCACGCGCCTGTCACGCGGCACCCAGTACGTACGCCATTCAGGCACGGTCCCACCCCAGCTCGATCCGCTTCAACACGCCGATCCAACAGGGAAGACGACACCTGGGACGAAGCCGACTGGGCCCAGCTGGAGGAGCAGGTCCGGCTGCTGACGAGGGCAGGGTGGTGGGTCGACCAGCGCGAGGCCGAAGGGACCGATCTGCCCGAGCTGCTGGAGGCCGCCGACGACCGCGACCGGCCCACGGAGAACCCGTTCCAGTAAGGGCGCGCGGCGCGCAATATAGCGGCGAAGTCCCGGTTTCGGAAACCGGGGATTCTCCGGACCCTTTGTCTTCCACCGCCGCCCAGCGCCTTCGTGGAGGACCCTCCGTGCCCGAGACCCGCCCCGTGTACCTGCCGCCCGACCCGCTCACCCCGGAGCGGGACATCACCCACCAGCACTTCCGCCCCGGCGAGCACGTCGTGATCCTCAAGGGCGCCGCCGGCGGAGAGCTGTGGGGCGACGCGATGAAGGTCGTGGCCGACTCGTGGCACACCCCGACCGACGAGGACGGATGGCGGCTGCTCGACCCCAACGGCGGCGACCGCTCCTACGTCACGGCCCACCCCCGCTACCTGGTGCACCTGTCCAAGCGGTGCCCGGAGTGCCTGGTGCACCAGAAGGCGCTGCGGGAGTACCTGGTCAAGCGCCTCGGGGACGGCGAGGAGGCCGTGGACTGCAGCTGGTACTCCCTGACCGCACTCAACCAGCTCGTCCACGTCGCCGACGCCCGCCCCGGGCGCTGACCACGGCAATACCGCCATCCCGAAAGCGCGGGCCTTCCGACATCCCCTCGAAATGCAATCCCCCGAGCGAGACCATGATCATTGCAATCCACTCCCGTGACGTGACCGCCGAGGAAGCCCTCGCCGAGGCGCTCGGACGGGAGATCAGCATGGCCGAGGGCCTGACCACCGAGCCCGGTGGCACGGTGGTGGCCCACTCGAACCGGCAGGACCACTACACCGACGAGGACGAGACCTGGAGCTCGGCGACGTGGGCCGACCATCTCACCGACCCGTCGCTGGAGCACCCGCTCGCCTCCGGGCCCGACGGCGACCGGCGCGCAATCCTCCACGTCACCGCGCACATGCATCCGCTGGACCGGGAGCTGAGCCACGCCGAGTGGTCCGAGATCGGATACCGGATCGCCCGTGTCGCCGGTATCGCGCCACCCGGAGACGACCAGGCATGCCAGTGGATCGCGGTCCAGGCCCAGCCCGGCCGCTTGGACGTGATTGCCAACCTCATCCGCCTCGACGGCACCTGGAGTGCCCAGCCCCGACGCCTCCTGCAGACCCTGGTCGCCGAGGCACGGAAAATCGAGGCCGACCTCCTCCTGCATTCCAGCCACCGGCAGGACTCCGCACGCCAGGACCCGATGACCGGCCTGGAGCACGTAGTCGCCCCGCGGGTGCCGACCGCGACCGGCCCTCTCGCGGGAATCCTGCGGCAGCTCGCTGCCGAGCAGTCCGGCCCGATCGCCGCCGTGCGACAGCTCGTGGAGGAGGTCGGCCGGCAGGCCGCCTCGCTGCCCGGCGACCAAACCGACGCCGCCGCACGGGACTTGTTCTGGGCGGCCCGCCGCCTGTACGGGCTGCAGGAGCAGCTGGGCGAGATCGCCTCCCGACTCCAGCCTCCCGCGCCTCCGGCCGCCCTTGCGCCGGCCCGGCCGGTACAGGCGCCTGCCGCATCGCGGGTGGCGGCCCGGTGAACGAGCCGGCCACCCCACGCAAGGCACCGCCCGTCACGGTCGCCCGGGAGATCGACACCGGCCGGATCGTCGCCCGCGGCGGTGACGGGCTGGCCCACGGCATCCTGGAACGCACCTTCTTCCTCCGCGAGGTTCACGTCGCTACCTGGCATCGGATGTCGCCGACCGTTCTGCCGGCGGACCAGGCCACAGTGGCCCAGCTCGCCGTCGCCCGGCTCCAAGCCGCGGGGTACCGGGTCGAGGCCGACGCCGAATGCGCGACGCCGACGACACAGGACCGCTACGTGACGGACGGCCGGTCCATTGCCAACCTCGCCGCCGCCATCCGCGAGGCGGCCAGACCGGCCGAAGTGTCCGACCGGCTGGAGGAGGTGACCGCCGCGCACGACGGCATCCTCGCCTCCCTGGACCAGCTCCTCCACTCCCTGGCCGCCGTCTACGACGGCCTCGGCGGACCTGCGGACCGGCACGTCGCGGCCCGCATGCGCTACCTGGCCGAGCACCGGCTCGGTCCCATCACCGCCGACCTGCTGCACACCCGCGCAGAACTCGCCGACCGCACCACGGCCACCTCGGCCCGGCCGGGCACAGCCCTCCCCGCTGCCGCCCCGCCGGCCGCACCAGCCCCTACCGCCTCCGGACGGACCCGATGACCCCCGCCCCATGTTCGAGGAGCCCATGCCCGCCGCCCGCACCCTGCCCGACGACGACAGCCGCGACGTGGAGTCGTTCGCCACCATCCTCTCCGAGGAACTCCCCGGGAACTGGACCGTGCACCACCACCAACACCAGCGGCACGAGGACCAGTTCCTGCATGCCGAAGAGGTCTGGGACCTCAACGAAGTGGCCGCCGCCCTCGCCGAGTACGCCCTGGGCGCAGACGCCCACCTCATCCGCGACGACGGCACCCGCCTGTACGTCACCCTCCATCCGCGGCACGAGGAGGAGTTCCTCGTGGCCGCCATGGCTCCGTCCGGCGTCGCCCCGGAGGCGTTCGCCGGGGTCCGCGAACCGGACGGGATCGCCGTGCCTGCCGATGCCGAGCGCGCCGCCCGCGCCATCACCGCCGACCTGCTGCCCCGCTACGACATTGCGCTCGCCCAGGTCCGGCACAACGCGATGAACCCCCCGCGGCCCCTCCCGGCCCCCGGTGCTCAGCCGCAGCAGGTGGTGATGACCTGGCTCGAGGACGGTTCCCTCGCGGCCGCCACCACCGCCCGGCCCGCAGCCGAAGCCCTGGTCTCCGAAGGGTTCGCGTGGGACACCGCATCAAGCGCGTACGTGCTCTCCGGGGACGACACCCGCGCCCAGGCCCACGCCGTCCAGGCGACCGGCGCCCGCCTCGCACGCCTCGGCATCGCCACCGTACTGCGAGCCGCCGCCCGCCCTGCCGCGGAGGCCACGCTGCCCACTCCGCCGCCCAGCGCCCGGACCACCGCCCGCGCCCGGTGACCTTTACACCCCGACACCGTCCCGCCCACGCCCAGCCGACCGCAGGTAGCACCGGCAACCGGCTGCGCGTCCCACCGCTCAACGCCGCCAGCCGGCCGCGGCTCGCCCGTTTCCTGCTGCGCCGCTACCTGCGCGCCGCCGTCGTCAAGGCCGCAGGCCCCGACCGGCCCCGGCTCGCACCGCCGCCGCGCGCCAACCTGCCGGCCGCCCCCACCCACCGCCACACCCGCTGACCACCGTCGGGGGTACGGCACAGCCCCCTGGACCGCCCATGACCCCACCCGCCACCACGCTCACCGACAGCATCACCCGCCAGCTCGACCAGCTCTCCTCACACCTGTCCCAGGCCGGGCCCCAGCAGGCCGCACAGATCCTCCAGCAGGTCCTGGACGCCGAGAACGGCATCCTCGGCAGGCTGACAGCCCTGGTCGGCACCGGCACGTACGTCACCGAGCATCACGCCCAGAGCGGCGTCTTTCCCGCGGAGATGTGGCTGGCGCTCGGGCGCACCGCCAACACCCTGCACGACCTCGCCCTCGACCTGGACGAACACCAAGAAGTGTTCGAGGAGATCGCCTCACGCCGCTCCCTGACCACGTCCTCTCCGGCGGCCACGCAGGCCACCGCCCTGGTGGCGCGGGGGAGGCACCGTTGAGCAAGAGACAGCAGTGGACCGGCTGGGGCCAGGCCCAGCAGGCGCAGCAGCACTACCTGGTCGAGCCCCGCTACCTGGCCGGCGGCGGGGACCTGCGCCACGTAGGCGAGTTCCTGCGCGCGTCGGGGTGGAAGGACATCGCCCGCAGCTCCGGCACGATGCTCGCTTTCGACTCGCCCGACCAGATGGTGCGCGTCGCCTACCAGCCGCCGGGCGGCTGGCAGGTCCACGGGGCCGCGCACGGACATCAGCCTGCCTGGCAGGTCACCCTGACCCCGCAGACCCCGGTGGAGATCGTGGCGGGCCTGACCGATGCGCTGACCAAGCCGCGCTCGGCGCACGCCCCGAATGTGTGGGCGCCGCTCACCGAGAAGTCGTGGAGCATGCAGCAGGACGACTACTTCGTCGCCCAGAGCCCCGACCGGCACGCCGTCGTGCAGTACGTCCAAGCCGGCGGTGACGGCAGCCAGAACCACTGGTGGGTCGGCGCCCGCAACGAGCACGGACCCGTGTGGAACGCGCAGGCCACCGCGAGCACCCCGCTGCACCTGGTGCAGTCCCTGACCACGGCCCTGGCCGACCCGGAGCCGGTGATGCGCCCGCTCGGGCACGTCCCGCTCAGCAACCGCATCCGCGTCACCTCCGTGTCCGTCATGCCCCATCAGCTCGGCGCCTGGCAGCAGGCCCGCATCTCCGCCGCCCGCGCCGCAGCCTGGAGCCGCAACTGGGTCTCCTCCCGCGCCCGCACCGGCTCCAAGGCGTCCGGCTACGCGAGGACCCGATGAATCACCCGGCTCCCTCCTCGCCGTTCCTCTCCCGCGCCCTGGGCCCGTCGTTCACCACGCCTCACGACGTCTTCGCGGTCACGGCCCGGCACCCCAGCGCTGCTGAACCACCCTCATTTCCCTGGAGCTTTCGATGACTGACGGACACACCACCCGGCTGACCGCCGAGGACATCCGTGCCTCCGCACACACCCTGCACCGTCTCACCGCCCACCTGCGGACCGGCCCGCACGCGGCCGAGGCGCTCTCCTTGATCGCGGCGCTCGTTGACGCGGACACCGGCACCGCGGTCCGCCTCGGCGAAGCCCTGCGCGGCATCGCCCGCTACCTCGCCCAGGAGACCACCGTCCCTCGCACCGACACCGTCGAGGCGACCCTCGGCGAATACATCGAGGCCGCATCCGTCCTGCAGGACCTGCGCCTGCTCGACCTCACCCTCGAACCCCTGCGCACCGCGCCCGTCCGTACGAGCCCCGCTGAGACAGCCCTGTGGCAGTAAGCCCCGCCCAGCGTGCCTCGTACGCCAACGACCACCACACGAAGATCCCTTTCGAGACGGCGCCCCGCCACCTCGCGGGGCCCGGTGACCCCCGCCACATCACCCACGCCCTGCTCGCTGCCGGATGGACCCTCACCTCGGCCCCCGGCGACCCCCGGATCGCCCTGACCGGTCCCGACGAGGGCCGGCACCACATGGTGATCGATCCGTTCGCCTCCGGCTCCTGGTGGCGGATCCACTCCGTCGACTGGACGTGGAACGCCTCCTTCGGCCGGATGGTCCCGGCGGAGATCATCGCCGGATTCACCGACCGTCTCCTCGACGGCCCGCGCCGAGGCGACACGGGGCCGTGGGAGCACATGCAGAAGGCGGGCTGGAGCGTAGACCTCCGCCAGGACGGAACCGGCGAGGCCCTCTCGCCCGACCCGAGGCTGCCGATCCGGGCCGAACTGCGCCCCATCTTCAACGACTCACCCGACCACCTCGCGTGGCGCATCGAGGCCAAGCCCGAGCACAGCGGTCCCCCGATCTGGCAGATCTGGATCAGCGGCCCGGTCCCGGACCACCTCATGGCCGGCCTGGCCGAGCAGCTCGTCTCCACCGCCCCCGTCCTGCGCGGCATGCACGACCTCGACCACTACGCCGCCCGGCAGGAGAACAGCCCGCTCACCCCGGAGCAGGCGGTCGAAGCCCACTTCTCCCGCATCGACGCCGCCCGGGCCCGGGCCCGCACCCAGCGCCGCACCCGCCTCACCACCCGCCTGCCGGCACCGGCCGCCGCCCCGGCAAGCCCGGCATCCTCCCGCGTATCCCGCCCCTGAACCCTCGAAAAGGCCCGCCCGTGCCCCAACCCGTCCCCTCCGGCAGCGCCGCCGTCCCCGGCCACCAGGAGATAGCCAGCCGTCTTGCCGCCTTCCTGCGCGCGGCGGATACGGCGCTCGACAGCTGGGACCTCTACTCCGACGAGCACACCGACCTCGACGGCTGGCCATACGACCCGGAAGCCTACGACGGCCGCAAGGCCGAGCGGGACCGTGCGGTGTGGACAGCGTTCAGCCCCCTCCGCGAGGAGGCCGGCGTCCTGCTCGACGCCGCCGAAGCCGATCTCGGCCGGATCCCCGTCTCCTCCGTTCAGCAGCGATGGGCCTGGCAACTGGGCCAACTACGCGACGCGCTCGACCGGATCGAAGCCACAAGGACGGAGTACCGAAAGCTCCTCACGGCCCATCCCCATGCGAGCTCCGAAGCTCGGCACGCGGCAGTCGACGCCCGCAACGCGGAGGCATGGAACGCCCTGTACAGCTGGTCGGTCCACGGCCGCGCCGTCCTGGAGATCCGCACCGCCACCGTGCGCGCCGCCGGCCCCAGGATCGCCGCCACCCCGCCGCCGCCTGCGCCGCCAGCCACCGCCGGTCACACGACCCGCCGCTGAACCAACCCTCACTTCCCTTCCGCCTTGGAGTTCGCTTGTCCCACCGCCCGCTCGTCCTGGTCGTCGCCCCGGGTGACGACATCTACCGCGGTTACTGCCTGCGCCAGGTGGCCGACGCCTACGACGTCGCCGCCATCACCACCGGCCCCCTCGCCTGGGAACAGCCCCACGTCGTCGACCACGAGATCGTCGGCGACTTCGACGACGAGGCCGCTCTCCTCGCCGCCGGACAGGTGCTCGCCGCACGCCGGCCGATCGCGGGCGTGGTGACCTGGGCCGAGGCCCACCTGACAGCGGTGGCCCGGCTGGCCGAACATCTCGGGCTGGCCACCACCAGCGTGGAGTCGGTACGGACCTGCCGGGACAAGGCCGCCAGCCGCGCCGCGTTCGCCCGCCACGGCGTACCGTCCGCCCAGTCCCTGGCCGCCACATCCCTGGACGAGGCCCTGACCGCGGCGAGCACCATCGGCTATCCGGTCGTCGTCAAGCCCGCCTCGGTCGGAGGCAGCATCGGCGTCATCAAGGCTGAGACCCAGGAAGACCTCGCCGACGCGTACGCCTTCGCCACCCGCGGCGTCCAGCTCCACGGCGGAGACAACACCGTCGTCCTGGTCGAGGAGTACCTGTCCGGCGAGGAAGTCAGCGTCGAGTGCGTCACGTTCCAGGGCGTGACCACCGCGGTGGCGGTGACCCGCAAGGAGCTCGGGGCGGAGCCGCTGTTCGAGGAGACCGGCCACACCCTCACCGCCGGCGACCCACTGCTGACCATCGTCGCGCCCATCGCCGCGGCGGCAGTAAAGGCCACCGGGACCGTAAACGGCATCCAGCACGTGGAGCTGCGGCTTACCTCCACCGGGCCGCGCGTGATCGAGGTCAACGGCCGGATCGGCGGGGACTGGATCGGCTGGGCGGTCTGGCAGGCCACCGGCCTGTCGCTGCCCCAGATCGCCGCCGACCTCGCCGTCGGCTGGGAGCCCGACCTCACCCCCACCCGGCAGCAGGCCGTCGCCATCAAAGTCCTCTACGCTCCCGCCTCCGGAACCCTGACCCAGCGGGCCATCGCCAACGGCTTCGCCGAGACCGCCGGGTGGGTGCACGGCCCGGCCTGGCTGTTCGAGGAAGGCGACGAGGTCCTCCTGCCGCCCGAGGGCGACCTCGACTCCGCACGGGTCGGCCTGTTCGCCACCCACGCCGACACCCTCGAACTCGCCGTCGCACGCCGTACGGTCACCGCGAACCACATCGCCCTCGCCGTCACGGACAGCGCACAGCGGTGAGCGGGGCCGAGAAGCCGCCGGTGCTGGCCCAGGTAGCTCCGCGCTACCTGGCCGGCGGCGGGGATCCGCGGTGGGTGACCGCCCCGCTGCAGAAGGCTTTCCGCTGGCAGCCGGCCCACATCCCCCTGAGCCCGGTCGTACGGCTCACCCGCCGCGACCGCCAAGCCGAACTGCTGCTGTCACCGGACCCGGACGACCACTGGTGGACCCTGCACCACACCGGGAGCAGCACCGAGAAGGCGTGGACCATCCGCTTCGGCGCCCGGACCCCGGCAGAGATCGTCGCCGCGGCCACCGACGCCCTCACCACCGGCACGGCCCACAGCTCTGTCGATCTGATGCAGGTCCTGGAGCACGCCGGGTGGAAGCACTCCGTCCTGGACCACCAGGTCTCCTCCCCGGACGGATTCGTCATCGTCTCCCGGCACCCGCTCGGCGCGCTGCATATCGAGGTCACGGCCCACGACGGCCCCTGGGCCTCCGAGCCGACCGCCCGTCCGGCCTGGCGGGCGTACTTCTCCGACCACACCCCACCCCACCTGGCCGCCGCCGTCCTCGCCGGCATGGTCTCCACCGAGCCGCTGCTGCGTGACGAGAAGGCGATGGTCCCCTTCCTGCGCTACAGCGTCCGCATCGCCCGCGAGCGCGTTCCCGCCCATCAGGCCGAGTACGCCCTGTGGGACCGGGTCGACCGCCTCGCCGCCCTCCGCACCGGCACGCCGCTGCCGCCACAGCCGCCCGGCGGGTCGCTGCCCCGCCGCACCCGCTGACCCCTCTTCGCCCCCTGCCCCCCTTCACGGAACCGCGCGCCCTTGTCCCAGTCCAGCTCCTCCTCCGACGGCTACGACATAGCCTTCAAGGTCCTCCTCGGGGTCTTCGCCGTCGCCATCCCCCTCTCCCATCTCGCCTGGCTCGGCGGGAACCTCACCGCCCTGTTCACCGGGCACCCCTGGGCCGTCTACCGGCCCGCCGACGCGCTCATACGCCCCGACCAGCTCTGGCCCGGCCTGGGAGAAACGTCCCTGCTCCTCGGCGCCCGAATCCTTCCCGTACTCGCCCTGATCGCCCTCGCCGCCGTCGGCGGCGTGTGGTGGAGCCGCCACAAGGGCGCCTTCGGCGGGAAGAACAAGGGCCGGGTCCAGGGCACCGCCAAGGCCAGGGACATCGAGCCGCTCCTGGCCAACGCGATCACCGCCAAGGCCCGCAGCCTGCGCCCCAGCCTGAAGGACGCCGACCGCATTGCGGCCTCGGACACCGGAATCCTCCTGGGCAACCTTCAGGGCACCCGGACCGAGATCCGGATGGGGTACGAGGACGTCGCGGTGGCGATCATGGCGCCGCGCTCCGGGAAGACCACCTCGCTGGCGATCCCCTCCATCCTGGCCGCGCCCGGCGCCGTACTCCTGACCAGCAACAAGGCCGCCGGTGACGCTTATACGACGTGCGTCGACGCCCGCAGCCGTGTGGGGCGGGTGTGGTCGATGGACCCCCAGCAAATCGCCCACGCACCGCGCACCATGTGGTGGAACCCCCTTGCGGACACGAAGTCCCTGGAGGGCGCGAACCGGCTCGCCAGCCACTTCCTCGCCGCGTCCGTGGACGCAAGCCAGCAGGGTGACTTCTGGTCCAAGGCCGGCAGCAACATCTTGAGTCAGCTGTTCCTGGCCGCGGCCCTCGACAACCGCCCGATCACGGACGTGATGACCTGGTTGGCGTTCCCCGCCGACCGGCGCCCGCTCGATATTTTGCGAGACCACGGATTCACCTCCGTCGCTGCCCAGTTGAAGGGCACCGTCGAGGGCCCGCCGGAAACCCGAGACGGCATCTATGAGACCGCGAGACAGTACGCGTCCGCTCTGCTCAGCGCCGACATCGCAGCCTGGGTGACCCCGCAGAAGAACGTACCGGAGTTCCGCCCGGCCGAGTTCGTGGCCTCCACCGACACGTTGTTCCTTCTCTCCAAGGATGGCGGCGGCGGAGCCTCTGCGCTCATCGCAGCGTGCGCGGACTCGGTGATGCGGGCCGCGACCGCCCGAGCCGAACGGACCGGCGGACGTCTCGACCCGCCCATGCTCGCGATCCTCGACGAGGCCGCAAACGTGTGCAAGATCAGCGACCTCCCGGACTTGTACTCGCACCTGGGCTCGCGCGGAATCATCCCGATAACGATCTTGCAGTCCTACCGCCAGGGCCAGAAAACCTGGGGCGACGCGGGCATGGACGCTATGTGGAGCGCGGCCACCATCAAGGTCATCGGGTCCGGTATCGATGATCCGGATTTTGCGGACAAGTTGAGCAGGCTGATCGGCGACCACGACGTGGAAACGAAGTCCACCTCCATCTCGGAGTCGGGCAAGTCCACTTCGATCAGCATGCGGCAGGAGCGGATCCTGCCCGCGGACCGGATCCGTGCCCTGCCCAAGGGCACCGCCCTTCTCTTCGCGACCGGCCTGCGCGCCGCCATGCTCGACCTTCGCCCCTGGTACCTCGAACTGGGCGCCGGAGAGCTGGCCGCCGCTTCCAAGGCCGCCTCCGACGCCATCACCGCCCGGGCTATCGCCAAGGCCGCGCCCACACAGGCCGATTTCAAGAAGGCCGCCTGACGGCGCCTGCGCAGCACCACCCACCGCCGCCAGGAGGCACCCTCTGACCAATGAAATCCCTCTCGAAGACGAGCTGTTCACCTTCACTCAGCGCCTGCTCGCCAACGCGTACCGGCTCGATGGCCTCCAGCGGCAACGCGGTGCGGAGCCGGAGCGATTGCAGGAGACGGTCCGGGCCGGGGGCGCGCTGCGCCAGACCTCGCTGGTCGCTAGCCAGCTGCTCGCCAAGGCCGCGCTGAGCGACGCGACGACCACCGTCGACGGCCGGGAGGCCATCGCCCTCCTGCGCCATCTCGCCGAGGAGACCTCGCTCGCCGCGGTACGCACGGCGGACACGATCTCCGCCCTCGCCCACGGAGATACCGCGTCCGCGAACCTCTTCCTGGAACAGGCTGCCACCCACCTGACCGGGACCCCGTCGACTGTCCACCGCGTCGGCAACGCCCTGCTACGGCACGAGGGTTACCTCCACGCCCAGGACCGCGCGGCCCGGCAAGACCTCGGCCCGGGTGAGGAGGCCGTCAAGATCAGCGAAGCCCAGCGGAAGGCACTCGCCTCCCTCGCCCGGGGAGACGGTGTCCTTCGCGAAACGGGCACGGGCCTGAGGGAAGTCGTGGCCCCCCTCGCCGCGTACGTATCCGTACGGGTCGCCACGATCGACGCCCTGGCCTCTCGGGACCTGCTCACCCTCACGCCGCTCCCGAAGCAGCCGGGCCGCTACGGCCTTCGCGTGACGTCCGCCGGCGTTCACGCCCTCCTCGCCGCCGGTCTCCGGCCACGCCGCAGCCCGCCAAGACCGCCCGTGATCCTGCGACCGGCGGCGCCGGCGGCCTCCGCCCCGGCCTCGTCTGCCGCTGTCAGCCGCCGCTGACACCCCCGTTTCGCCCCACCAGGAAGGCCCGCCTTGGCTCGCCCCACGCCCCTCGACTACGCCAAAACGCTCCGGGCTGCGGCCCGCTCCCTCGAACAGCACCACGCCCGTGTCCGAGATACCAAGCTCGAACCCGGCCTCGGCGCCCAACTGCAGCTCGGCCCGCTTCTGCGCTCCACGTTCAGCCTCGCCGAAACGCTGATGGACGAGCTGACCGCCATGAGCACCAGCACCGCGTTCACCAGCACCACCGGGTCGCGGCAGTCCCTCAATAGGCTGGCCTCGGCCCTCGCCTCCGTCACCGACGCCGCCGCGGAACTCGGCTTCGCCCTCGGCGAGAACGCCCACCCCGGCAAGGCCCAGGGCGACATTCCCGACCCGGCCGGCGGCACCGTGTGGAAGGCGCTGTGCGACCAGGCCCGACCCCGCATGGGGGAGCACCTTCACAACGCTGCCCACCAGCTCGAACTGGCCTCGATCTCCTGCCACTACATCGCCTGGCTCTGTACACGGGAATGGGGGTCTCGTTTGTCGACGACTTCGAGAGTCGCCTCCCGTGTAGTACGCATGATCAATGTCGATGAGTTCGGGCGTCACTTGCAGCCCAGCGGGCGTTGTCCCTGCCAGCACCCGGCTGCCTCGCACGAGCCCGCTACCTGGTTTTGGTCTGAACCCGGTCTTGGTGGGTCAGCGGGCGAGGGAGACTGCGAAGGGTTTGAAGCCGTGTCGGCGCAGGATGTGGGGCACGACCAGGATCATGGCCTCGGTGGCGCGGGCTGTGGTGATGTCGCCGAGGTCCTCGATCCATTCGGGCTGCCAGCCCAGGTCGCCGAGTAGGCCGGTGACGGTTCTCTTCGCGTGTTCGTCGTCGCGCGAGAGATAGGCGGTCGGTGGGGTGGCCAGGGTTTCGGGAGCGGTCATGACCGTGAAAAGCATGGTGTTGAGGCCCCTCTCTAGACCCGTGGGCTGGCCAGCCTGGACCCCTAGACCGGCGTGACGTTCTGGTTGACTCGGAAGAGGTTCGTCGGGTCATATCTGGTCTTGACCTCCACGAGTCGCTCGTAGCTGGCGCCGTAGGCGGCTCTGACCCGGGCCTCTCCCTCATCGCCCAGGTAGTTGACGTAGACCCCGTTGTCCAGGAAGGGCTCCGCAGCGTCGTAGCACGCACGCCCCCACGCCATGTTCTCGGCGGACTCTGCGGGGTCCTGCCACACCCGGAGCACGAGAAGGCTGTGCGTCGCTTGCCGGTGGCTGAAGGCCGTATCCCCTTCACCAACTCGGCTGATCGCGCCGCCGAGGTGCTCGATCGCCACCGCTGCGAACGGTGGCGGGACGGCAGTGGCGAAGGAGTCGACGATCGCTCCGATCGCTTCGTCGCTGAATTCGCGGACGAATCCGCTCTTCCAGTAGTGCCGCAGGCCCGGCTGGAACACCTCGGTCAGGAGGTTCTGGACCGTCGCGTACGGGACCGGCGCGATGGCGTCCATCATCGGGGAGCCGAACTGCCTGAGGGGCTGCAACACCTTCTCGCCCTCAGCGACCACTCCGCAGTAACAGACGATGATCGCAAGACAGGGCCCCTCAGGGCCAGACAGCAGGGTCGCATCCGCCCTCACCTCGTCAGGGGCCTCACTCGACCAGCCCCGGTAGAACCGCAACACCTCCTCCGCCTGGTCCAGCGGATACACGAGCTCGCCCCCGAGCACCGGGCCCACGTCGTGGACCTCGTACTCGAAGGACGTGACCACTCCGAGGTTGCCACCCCCGCCGCGCAGCCCCCAGAACAGATCCTCATTCTCGGTCGCGCTGGCCGTGAGGAACTCTCCGTCCGCGGTCACCACGTCGGCCGACAGGAGGTTGTCGCACGCGAGCCCGTACTTGCGGTTCAGGTAACCGATCCCGCCACCGAGGGTGAGCCCCGCGATGCCGGTCGAGGGAACGATTCCGCCCGTCGTCGCCAGTCCGAAGGCCTGGGTCGCATGGTCGAAGTCGCCCCAGGTGGATCCGCCCTCGGCACGCGCCGTCCGGCTTCTCGGATCGACGCGAACGCTCTTCATCGCCGAGAGATCGATCACCGCACCGCCGTCGCACACGGCGTGCCCCGCGACGTTGTGGCCGCCACCGCGCACCGAGACGAGCAAGCTCGCTTCGCGGGCGAAGTCGACCGCGGCGATCACATCTGCGACGCCCTTACAGCGCACGATCAGGGCAGGCCGTCGGTCGATCATCGCGTTGAACACCTTGCGGCCGTCGTCATAGCCCTCATCGCCGGGCAGGAATACCCGCCCGCCGAGGCGCCCCCGCAGCTCCTGGATGCTCGTGTCGTCAACGATCATGGCGGTCCTCCTCGGCTTCGCCTCGACCCGCTCACCGGGCTCGTGTTACCGACAGCCTCCCGGTCGTCGAGGCTCCACCGGCGCATCCGACGGCCATGCCTTCACCGTACGCCCGAGTACGGGCACGGGCACCCTCGGTGAAACCACACCGAGACTCGTCACGCTCAGCTACATGTCACCACCGGCCGCCTCCCAACAGCCCCTCACCAACCGGACCGGGCAGTGACGGATACGCCCAGGGAAAGGCCCGCGGCAGCTGACTCCCGCATCTCCACCACCAACGCCGCCCCCGCCCCACGTCGTGACCGTCAGCTTCGGCCTGCTGCGCGGCGCGGAGGCCCGCTTCGGAAACCGCTCCTCCGGCGGATCCGTGCTCGGCCTCGCCAACTCCCTCCACGCGCAGCTGTACGGACTTCCGCTCGAACGCCCGCCGCTTCCCGGCGCGTTGGACGAGCTACTCCAGGCCACCGGGTCCGAAGACGACCAGAACCTCGTGCTCGACCAGGTCGCCACCCAGCTGGAGGCCGCCGCCACGCTCATCGAGCGGGCCCGCCACCAGGCCCGCTGGCAGCAACTGCCGGAAGCCGTGGCCGCCCGGCTCGTCACCAGTCAGGCGCTCGCCCAGCACCTGTCCAGCGAACTGCACCAGCTGGCCCCGGCCTTCAAGGCGGCGGGCGCACCCCCGGCACCGCTGCCGACCCTCCCCGTCCCAGCCCCGGCTGCCGCAGCACCGGGCCGGGCCCAGCCCTGAACCACGCGCCTCGTCCCGGACCGCAGCGCCTCCCCCGCCCCTGTCGCACCGCCCACACCCGAAAGCCCCTCCTTCCCATGACCGACGACCTCCTGTTCGACGTGCCCGAACCGCCCACTCCCGTGGAACGCCTGCTTGCCCTCGCCGGCGACGTCACCCGCCACAACGACGCCCTCCACCTGTTCCGTCCAACGGCCGCCTCTGGGGCCGCCCTCGGCGCGCACTCCGACTCGGCGACCCAGCTGGCACACGCAGCCCTCACGTCCGTCCAGGCCGTCCGCGACCAGCAGCTCTACGCGAGCACCGACTTGATCGATGCCACCGTCCGGATCAAGCAGGTCGCCTACCTCAGCGGCGAAGCAGCCCGCCATCTGGCCGAAGCGCAGGCCACGGTCACCGCCGCGGCCCTCGCGAACCCCGAACTCACCGGCTTGCCCGACACCGCCGCCGAGCAATTTCAGCTAGCGCAGGAGCTGACCGCGCTTGCTCCGGAAGCGGCCGTCGAGTCCGCTACCGGCATCGCCCGGGAGACACACCGGCGCCGGCCCTCCACGGCAACGGCAGCCGACGGCCTGGCCGCCGAACTCAGCGCCCTCCACGCAGTTGCCCGCGGTCACGTCGTGAGGCCCGGAGCCAGGGCAGGGAGTACGTCCACAGCCGTGACGGCAGCGTCCGGATCGGCACCCTGCGCTCCCTCGAAGGCAAGGGCCTCATCGTGCGCGCGCCCGCCACCGCTCCGCCTGCCTTCCGCGGCGGCCCGGCCCAAGACCGCATCCGTCTCACCGTCCGCGGAGCGTCTGCCGTTGCCACCCTCCTCGCTCTTCCGCCTGCCGCACCTGCGTCGGCCCCCGCTCCCGCGATGCCCGCGGCGCCCACCACGACGGGCCCTACACGAAGCCGCTGACCAAACCCGTCCGCCTGCCCACCCCGCCCATGAACGACGCCCCTTTGCCCCGGGGGCGGCACCACCAGCAAGGACCCGCCATCAACGCCACGACCTCCACCGCACCCCACCAGCCGGCCACGGCCGCCCCGGACACCGCTATCCGTCCGGCCCTGCGCGCACTCTCGCTCGGTGCCGGGATCCAAAGCTCAGCCCTGCTCTGCCTGTCCGCGGACGGCACCCTCCCCAAGATCGACATCGCGGTCTTCGCCGACACGGGCTGGGAGCCGAAGAAGGTGTACGAGCACCTCGACCGCCTCGAACGGGAAGTCGCCGCTCCGGCCGGGATACCCATCGTCCGGGTGTCGTCAGGGAACATTCGCAACGACGCCCTGGACCCGAATCACAGATTCGCGTCCATGCCTCTCTACATCTTGAATCAGGACGGAAAGCAAGGGATGACCCGGCGGCAATGTACCGGGGAATATAAAATCAAGCCGATCAAGAAAAAGATACGCGAAATCATCGGTTACCCCTATCCGTCCAGGGTTCCTAAGGGCGTATTCGTCGAGCAGTGGGTCGGCATCAGTACGGACGAATTCCACCGGGCGAAGGACTCCGGCGTCCAGTACATGCACAACGCACACCCGCTGATCGACATCGGCTGGTCACGGGTCGACTGCGTCCGCTACCTGGAGCGGCTCGGACTGGCCGACACGCCCAAGTCGAGCTGCCTCGGATGCCCTTTTCACGGAAATGCGCAATGGCGGACCATCAGGGATACATCCCCCAGCGAGTGGGCCGACGTGGTCGAATTCGACGCAGCCATCCGTCAGGGAAACGCCCGCGCGAACGCCACCGGAAACCCGCTGCTCGGACAGGCTTATCTGCACCGCTCCCGGGTGCCGCTTTCCGAGGCGCCGATCGACCATGTCACCGCCGCGGAATGGGCTGCCCTCCAGCAGGAGACCGGCGCACCCGATGCTGAGGACCTCGAAGCCGGGGTCGTGGACGGCTGCTCGCCGTGGGCCTGCCGGGGCGAGCAGCCCGAGCCGGTCCGCGACGACTTCGGGCTGGCCGTATGAGCGACCTCATCGTGGACCTCTTCGCCGGCCCGGGCGGCTGGGGGCACGCCCTGCACGTCCTGGGAGTACGCGACGTCGGCTTGGAGTGGGACGAATGGGCCTGCAAGACCCGTGCGGCAGCTGCGCAGACCACCATCCGTACCAACGTCGCCCTCTACCCCGTTCGGCCCTTCGTAGGCCGGACCCGCGGGCTGATAGCGAGCCCGCCCTGCCAGGCATGGAGCATGGCTGGCAAACGCCTCGGCTTGATCGACCGGCCGCTCGTCCACCAGGCCGTGGCAGACCTGGCCGCGGGCCGGGACACCCGCGAACTGCTGCTCACCGCCTGCCAGGACCAGCGGTCGCTGCTGGCCGCCGAGCCGATGCGCTACCTCCACGCCCTGCACCAGGCCGGCGAGCCGGAATGGGTGCTGATGGAGGAGGTCCCCGACGTCGCGCCCTTGTGGAAGCAGTACGCCGTCGTGCTCCGCTCCTGGGGGTTCTCCACCTGGAGCGGCATCCTCAATGCCGCCGACTACGGGGTACCCCAAACCAGGCGGCGGGCGATCCTGATCGCCTCCCGCACCCGCACGGCGGCCCCGCCCGAGCCGACGCACGCGAAGTTCAGCGAGCCGGAGACCTTCTTCGGGCCCGGCCGCCGGACCTGGGTGTCCATGGCCGAAGCCCTCGGTTGGGGACGCACCGACGGGCCCGTACCCACCGTGTGTGCCGGCGGCGGCCCCGGTGGCGGACCGGAGCCCTTCCCCTCCGGCTCCCGCAAGACCCTCTCCGACGCCCGCGACCGCGGCGCGTGGAAGAACCCCCCGCTCCACCCCCGAAACCCCAAGGCCGAACCTCCGTGCAGCTGCACGGAGGAATCTCCGCGGACGCCGCGGTGCGGTGGCGGACGGGACTGGGTCCTGCGCAGCAACAGCCAGGCGAACGCGGCCATCCGGCCCGTGACTGAACCGCCCGCGACGCTGTTCTTCGGCAACCGCGCCAACGAATGCGTCTGGACCACTACGGGCCCCGCAGAGACGGCGCCGCCGGCGATCCGGATCACCGCCGAGGAGGCCGGGATCCTGCAGTCCTTCCCGCCCGCCTACCCCTGGCAAGGCAACAAAGGCCAGCGCTTCTCCCAGATCGGGAATGCCGTTCCCCCGCTGTTCGCCGCCCACTTGATCGCACCACACGTCGAACGCACGCTCACCCGCAACGACTTCGTCCTGGCGGCATGATGTCCGACGCCACCCGTACCGAAGCCGACGAGGATCTCCTGCAGTACCCGGCGCCGCCGCCGGTGGTCCACTACGCCGAACAGGCCCTGCTCGGGGCCCTGCTCCTGGTTCCCGAGCGGCTCAAGACCATCGGGCCGCTCGAGCCTGAGCACTTCGCCAACACCGCGCACAGCGCACTGTTCGCGGCGATGCGCACGGTGTCCCCGCCCGCGCCCGAGGTCCACCGCACCAGCCCGGTGTGGCCGAACCAGCTCCTCGACGCGGCTCAGCCCCAGGCCCGAGCCCTGACGGCCTCCTACCTGCACACCCTCATCAGCGTCTGCCCCACCGACGCCCACGCCCCTGCTTACGCGCAGATGGTCCGTTCCGGGCACGCCCGCCGCGTTCTGCGGCGGCATGCCGGTCTCCTCGCCCAGGCCGCCCGCGCCCCGGGGCCCGATCCGGCCCGGACGGTTCTCACCCGGGCCGACCAGCTCGCCGTCTACCTCGACGAGCTGGCAACCGCCTTCGCCTCCCACCCCGGCTCGATACCCCGGACCCCGGCCGCGCCCACAACAGCGGTCCAGGCATCGGTCGAGGCGGCGGACGAGGAGCGAATGCTGCTGGCCGCGGCCACCGCCCACCCCGAGGACCTGCCGCGGATGCAGTGGCTGCACGAGAGCGACCTCACCACTCCGATGCACGCCGCCCTCTTCGCCTGTCTCACCGGCCTGGCCCGCCGTGGTGCACCGGTGGACCCGATCACCGTGCTGTGGGAGGCGCAGCAGCGCGGCCTTCTTCACGACGGGTTTGGTCCCACCGATGTCCTCGACGTGGTCTCCCATCCCGCAGGGGCACCCGAGCACTGGGGGCAAAAGATCCTCCAGCGCGCCCTCCTCCGCCACGCCGAGGATGTCGCCGCCCGGATCGAAACCCTCACTGCGGACGAAGCCACCACCGTCCACCAGCTGGCCACCGGCAGCCGCCGGGCCCTCGCCGCACTGTCCTCCGTCCGGGCCCGCTGGCACCAGGCCGTCGGAGACACAAGTTCAGGAGCACGCGCCGCTGCTCCCGCAACCGTCCAGACCCCAGTGCTCCGGCAACCGGCCGCACGGGCCAGCCCAGCAGTGCGCCGCCCTGCGCGACCCGCCCGATGAGGCCCTCTCGCACTCGCCGGCCTCCTACCGCTTCCCGCCCCACAAAGAAGGTCCCGCATGCCGTACGCCCCCGCCGACGCCCACGTCAGCTTCACCCTGCACCCCGACCACCATCCTGGCGTTCTCGCCACGACCTCCGGCCCCACGAGCGACGCCGCCCGCTCCCACCTTCACGACCGCGGCTTCCGCAGCACCGGCCCGGACACAATGGTCCTTGCCCGAATAGACCGGGAGGAGCCCTACTACGCCGACCGGGCAGCCAACGAGCTGGCCCGGTACGGCTTCACCGTGGACATCGCCCCGGAACTCCAGGAGGAGATCGACACCGAGTGGACCTGGACCGACTACCCCATGCCGTGGTGCACCCCGGAAGAGATCCGGCAGGTCAGCGCCGATGCCCAGCGCATCCACGACGACATCGCAACCCGTCGGTTGACCATCCACCTCCATGCGAACGACGGCCACACCACCGTCGCGGTGGGAACGTACGCCACTGGCGTACGGCGCCATGTTCACCTGCACGGCGAAGACCACCTCCGGCAGGTATCCCTGACGTTCCAGGATGAAGCGGAGGCTCTCGCGGAGTTCCACAGCCAGTACACCGTGGCTGTGCGGCCGGGCCCCGCCCCGCTAACCGGACTCGAACAGAGCGTCCGCCAGGCCCTCTGCGGCAAGACGGCACCGATGACCCACACACCCCTGGCGACCCCTCCGATAGTTGCCGGCCCCGGGGAGCACGAGGAGTTCCTCGACCACCTCCTCGACTCCAAGCCGCAGTGGTCCAAGTACCGGACCTGGAGCGACGAGACGACCATCGCCTCACACGAGAGTCTCACCGTCCGGGCCGAGTTCGACCACGAGGCCCGTCACCGAACCGACATCGCCTGGACGATCGCCGAGTACGACGGACCCGTCGGCGAGAGGCTCTGGCGAGGCACCATCACCGCCGGCACCCCCGTCCCTTTCATCCGGGCGATCACCGACCACCTCGACGACCCGCCCTCGGCGGGGACAACCGAGCCGCACGTTCCTCTGCACGAGGCCGGATGGGCATCGGCGAGCCACCCTGCCCGTACAACGTGGCGAGCCCCAGACTGCAGTCTCACCTTCGAGCACCAACCGCATGCAGTGGGCGACCGATGGACCGTCTTCGGCGGTGACAACGCGAACAGGCCCGCTTGGTCAATCCGACTTTCCCCGGGCGCGCCCCAGGACCTCCTCGCCCAGCTGACCTCCATCGCGGCCGGCGCCACCTCGCCGCCGCCTTCTACCTCGCGGCGCTCATCTCCCCTTCCCCGGCTCCCGGTCCCTCTTCCCCAACGGCATAGCCGCATCCGCTGAATCTCGTTGCCAGCCACCGCCTCGCCTGAACCACCCTCGGATGCTGCCCCTCGACGGTCAGAAAGCCCCGATCACTGCCCGACTGATGCGTTCCGGCTCTCAGCATGGGGTACCCAAGGACCATGACTTGGATAGCGCCACTGTTCGCTCTCCTGGGGGTCCTGCTGGGCGTCGGCGCATCAGCCATGAACGACCAACGGCGCTGGCAACGCGAGGAACGAGCCCGCACCAGGGAGCAGCGCGTTGCCCTCTACACGGAGTACCTCTCGGCGCTCGAGAACACTGGGCAGGCACTCCTCACCGTGCTTCGCACCACGTCGGCGCACGAACGCCCAGCCGCCGCGCAGACGGCCTTCACCGCACATGGGCTGGGGGCCGTGCGGCACCGGATCCACGTCCTTGCACCTGCCCCGGTTTCGGATGCCGCAGACGCTGTCTTCCGCGCCTTACGGGACAGCCGACGCTACGTGGAGACCGCAGACTCACGAGACGAACCGGCCCTCGGGAGCTTGAAAGCAGAGATCGGCGAACTCCGAGACCGCCTCAAGGCGGTCATGCGGCACGACATCGCCACCACGAGGTAGCCACAACCGGAATCGATCGCCACCGCCCACAAGTTGAATCGCACAGGCCGGACGATCATCCGTCCGGCCTCATTCTGCTGCCGGGCAATGGCGCCCCAAGCGCATCTCGCGGAGCTGGCGAAATTCAAAGTGATCACTCCACCATGACCCCTATCCTGCCGGCACCATCAGCCCCTCAGGACGAGGATTCCAAGATGACGACCGACCCTGCCGTCCGCCCGGAGATCATCGACTTCTACACCCGCTCCGACGAGGCCACACGGCTGCACGCCACCGCCACGGGCACCCTGGAACTGGTACGCACCCGCGAGTTACTCCGCCGCCACCTCCCGCCCGCTCCGGCCCGCGTGCTCGACGTAGGCGGCGGTCCCGGCACCCACGCCCACTGGCTCGCCTCAGACGGATACACCGTGCACGTCGTGGACCCCGTGCCCAAGCACGTCAGCCAGGCTGGCGCACTAGACGGAGTGACATCCGAGCTGGGCGACGCCCGCCGCCTCACGGCCGCAGCCGGCACCTACGACGTGGTGCTGCTCCTTGGCCCCCTTTACCACCTCCACGACAAGGGCGATCGCCTCTCCGCGCTGACCGAAGCCGCCCGCGTGGTCCGGCCGGGAGGTTTCGTCGCCGCAGCTGCGATCTCGCGATATTCGCCTCTCCTCGACTACATCGCCACCACCGGCATCACCGAGCCCGCCGTCCAGGACGGAGTCCGGGACACGCTCAACCAGGGCCGCTACGCCGGACAGCGAGGTTTCACCGTCGCCTACTTCCAGACCTCAGACGAGCTTCGCGAGGAAGTCACCGAGGCAGGCTTCGCGGACCCGACCCTGTACGGCGTTGAAGGACCCGGCTGGGTGGCGGTCAAGGCCATCGAGAAGTACGCCGACACCAATCTTCTGGGTAGGCCGATGTACGACGCTGCCCTCGCGGCAGCGCGCCTTGCAGAACCGCACGATGCGCTCATTGACGCCTCTGCCCACATTCTTGCCATGACCCACACCTGACCGATCTCGGCAAGGAAGACGCGGCGGCCGGGCCCTGGCGTATCCCAAAGACGACCGGAACCCTCAGGGGGCCGAGCAACTCGGACCCCCTAGGCCGTGTTGCTGGGGAAGGCTGGTGAGTCGGGTACACCTCAGACTTCGCCGTCGAGCAGCGCCATGCCCAGCACGGGCTGCGCCTCCCGCCTGCGACGGTGCAGCCGCGTGGTGTCCATCTCGCTGCGTAAACTACTGGCTCGTGTGCCTGTCTGTGATGTCAACGTGCACACTGACGGTTTCCCGTTCGTCCGAAGGACTGAGCCGTGCCCGACCGACCTGAGATTGTCTGCATCTGCGGCTCTACCCGGTTCGCGGACGAGATGCGTGCGGCGAACCGTGATCTGACCTTCGCAGGTGTCATCGTCGTCGCGCCAGGCGAAGCAGACGAGTTGATCACCAACGAGCAGAAGACCGCGCTGGACGCTCTCCACCTGCGCAAGATCGACCTGGCTGACCGGGTTCTGGTCGTCAACCCCGGCGGGTATATCGGCGAGTCCACGAGCAGGGAGATCGCATATGCCCACGCCACCGGCAAGCCGATCTCGTTCACCGATCCCGTCTGACCAGTAGACGCTTCGTGGTGCGCGCGGGCAACGAGTCTCGGTCAGCCTCGGAGCGTGTTGCTAGAGGGTCTTCGAAGTCATCGGGCGCAGCCTTGTGCTTGTGTCGCGCGACGTGATCCCCCCTGCCCGCCCGAACGTCCGTACGGAAGATGCGAACGAGCCCGATCAGGGGCTCTGGCCGAGCAGGTGTCCTAACGGATGGCTGGGCGATACATAGCGCACGATCCCCGGTTTCCGAAACCGGGGATCCTGCCGAAGATGGACTACACCACCGCCACGCCCTACCCGCCCACCGAAAGGAGCCCGCCGACACCCCGCACCTCGCCCCGACGCCACCAGCCTTGACGCCCCAGGGGCGGCGCCGTCCCGACTACAACGGCCTATGCTGCGGCGTAGGACAGCCGGAACAGCTCCACCGCCCGCTCCACGTCTCTCTCCGAGCGCAGTTGCACCTCAAGATCGCCCGTACCGTGATGCCCAAGTCCCCTTACGTCCCTGGTGAAGCCGGGTACGAGGTCGATGGCCTCCGGGGTCGCCTTGAGGTAGACGAGCAGCTTGTCCTGCCGCGACGTCACACAGGCGAAGTTCCGCAGGCGCTGGTACGCGTCGTACTGCTTGCGCTCGACCTTCGTAACGTCGGCCCCCAGACCCAGCAGCACTTCGTCAACCGCTGCAGCCAGCTCCCCCATCGCCCCCGCCGAATTCGGCCGCGAAACCGCCCCGTCGGCATTCCTGCGGCGAATACGGAGGGCCGCTTTGGGCTGCGCCGCGACGGAAGCGACCGTCTCCAGCGCGATGAGGCCCTTCCCGTAAAGGCGGTAACGCACGAGGTCGATCGACCGGCGGTGCTCCCGGACCGCGTGAAGGTCGTAACGGGTGTAGTCCCCCGCGACACAGATCAGCCGGGGCGCCTTCCACATCACCTGCGCACCAGCCGCAGAGCCCAGGCGCTCGCGCACCAGGGCATGGAACTCCTGCCGGTGGTCGACCAACCAGGCCATATAGAACAGGCCCTGCGACAAGACACCAGGGTCGGTAGCCCTCTTGTACTCGATGATCACGGGCGAGCCGTTCTCGTCCAGCCCGAGCGAATCAATGCGCCCGCCGTGGACAGGGCCAGTGCTGTACTCGCTGGCCAGGAACCGCACCCCGAGCATGACCTCCATCGCACCTTCGACGAGAGCCTGCACCTCTGCCTCTTCATCGGCCAATCGCGGCACGACCTCCGTCACGCCGCCCTTCGTGCTGAACAACCTCAGCTTCGACACCCCCCATCGTCGACCTCCCCCAACACGAACGGCTTCGGGTCTATTTCCAAAGGCGGCCGACCCCCTTGACCGACTACGGAGCGCGAACGGGGGCTAGGGACGACTGCCGCACCGCCCTGCAGACGAAAAGCCGCCTTACCCACCAGGCTCTGTGCCCGGCAGGGAAGGCGGCTTTTCATGCATGACAACCCGTCAGGACGGGAGTCGATCGTGCGTCGTGCGTGCGTCAGACGTGCGTCACGTGCGTCAGACGTGCGTCACGTGCGTCAGATCTGCGTCAAGATATCGCCCGTAACGCCCGTAGCGCACATAATGCACACTCGACTAAAGTGCAGGTCAGACGCCCTTTGCCGCCGGTTCAAGGATGGCGACGCATTCAACATGGTGGGGCATCGGCATCACGTTGGGGCCGCACATCCCTCCACCTCCCCGCAATCGCTCACTGCACCAGCCGACCTGCACCAGCACGCGGTGATGACCAATCAGCGTGCCAAGGTGTCAGTTGCAACAGCAAGAGAGGCCCCGTGGCTAGCGTCGCGGTGAAGGCTGTTGCCGCAGGGCTAAGACCGTGTCCTACGTGGTGAGGCGGACGAGGCGCTTGTAGCAGCAGAGGGCGGCGGCGAGTCCGAGAAAGGCCAGGTAGTTACGGGGATTGCGCTCATAGCGGGGGCTGAGTCTGCGGTAGCCAGACATCCACGACATCGTCCGCTCGATCACCCACCTGCGACGCCCCAACCGTTCGCTTGACTCGATGCCTTTGCGGGCGATCCGGACTCCGATGCGCTTGCCGCGTAACCATTTACGCAGGTCCGGGCGGTCGTAGGCTTTGTCCGCGTGCAGGCGCTGGGGTTTGAAGTACCGGCCGCGATGGGGGTCGTGTCTCGTTTGGTGACCCAGCACCATGGGCTTCAGTCCCTGGCTGTCGTGGGTGTTGGCGGCCGAGACGCCGACGACCAAGGGCAGTCCGTTCGCATCCGACAGGATGTGCATCTTGGAACCCGGCTTGCCTCGGTCCACGGGGCTCGGACCTGTGTGTTCGCCCCCTTTTTAGCCCTGACATGGGCGGTGTCGAGGACGACACGGGTGACGTCGATGAGGCCGGCGTCATCGAGACGATGCAGGACGGTCTCGTGCAGGCGGCCCCAGACGCCGGCTCTGGACCAGATCAGGAACCGGCGGTGCGCGGTCGACTTCGATATCCCGAAGCAGGGCGGCAGAGCCCGCCAGGCACAACCGCTGACCAGCACGTAGATGATCGCCGCGAACAGCGTCTCATCAGGCGTGTCTTGCGTACCGCCGCCCTGCGGCCGCACCCTCGACGGAGGGATCAGCGGCTTCGCGATCTCCCACAGCCCGTCCGGAACAATCCAACTCCACGTACCCCGCCCCATACCGAGGTCAACGACGCCTCACCACGTAGGACACGGTCT